>DASXUA010000273.1:0-1510 GCA_036505095.1 Phycisphaerae bacterium | reverse complement strand
ACCGGAATGTGCATCGTCTTGGTGAGCGACACCGGCGAGCGCACGATGCTGCCGGACGCCGGTGCCAACGCCGGACTGCGCAGCACCGACCTGCCAGTCGAGCTGTTCGTCGAGCAGACCCACCTGCACGTGTCCGGCTACACACTGCTGAACGCCGAGAGCCGCCCGGCGGCACTTGGCGCCATGGCCCTGGCCCGCGACCGCGGACTGTCCATCTCCGTCGACGCCGCCTCCAGAGCGCTGATCCGCGCAGTCAATCCGGCGACCTTCCTCGACTGGCTCGGCCACCCACTGCTGCTCTTCGCCAACGCCGACGAGGCGATCGAGCTGACCGGCCAGTTCGATCCGGTATCGGCAGCCAGGGTCCTGTCGATCAGGTGCGGGCACGCCATCGTCAAGCGCGGCCCGGACGGTGCGGTGTGGGCGCAGCGCGGTGATGCGGTATCCGTGCCGACGATGCCACTGGGCGTGGTCGACAGCACCGGTGCCGGCGACGCGTTCGCGGCCGGGTTCCTCGCCGCGCAGATCGGCGGGATCGCCCCGGAGCTGGCGATCCGCCTGGCGCACACGTACGCCGCGCGCGCCGTGAGCCAGGTCGGCGGCCGGCCGTACCCCGCAGTGGCGGCCGGACCGCTGCGCTAACCGCGCCTGCCGGCGCAGCCGGTCGCACCGGTCCGAAATATCGCGTCGACCCTCGAATAGAAGGGATCGAGGCAATCGTGTTTGCGCCGTACATAATCAGCCGTTGTTATGGAATCGGCCCGGCCGGTCGAGTTGCTGGACGTCGCGCTGCATATTGCACGGGTAAAGGCACCGCCAGTGCCTATAGCATCCTTTGCGTATTGACATTCGCGTGCCGTGGCACTCTGGTGCCCACCGATCGTGCAGATAACTAACCAAATCGACGGCAGCACGCGGCATCATCGCCCGACCCACGAAGGGCTTGGCGGGAAAGGCAGATTGGCTTGACGGGCTTCGCCCGACTATGTGTTGCGGATTCACAGGCAATTCCTGACGGCGGGACTTTTGGCCCGTTGCCCGATCGTGCTACTCACCTGTACACATTGCATGCGTCCACGGGGGGCGTTAACGGATGCGTCGGGGGAGGCGCGGAATTATGCCGCGTGTCAAAGTGCCAGCCTTTCTGTCGAGAAGCAACGCGTCGCACCGTAAGGGAGCCAAGCACCGAACGGCCTTGTTGGCCACGGTGGCCCTGTTGGCCGGGATGATCCCGGCAGCGCTGGTTTTCAATTCGGCATCGGCCGGGGCAGACGGCGGCGCGCCGACGATCCAGAGCGACTTCGCGGACTACAACCCCGGGCAGACCGTCACGCTCACCGGCGCCAACTGGGACCCGGCCGGTAGTCCGGTCCACATCGTCGTGAACGACAGCATCGGCCAGACATGGCAGCACACCTCTGACGTCACCCCCGCCTCGGACGGCACGATTCAAGACGTCTTCAAGCTGTCCACGAGCTTCATCGCCAGCTACTCCGTCCACGCGACCGAG
>DASXUA010000272.1:0-2938 GCA_036505095.1 Phycisphaerae bacterium | reverse complement strand
TGCCATCGTGACAGCCTCGGTTGTCGGCGCCGAGCGCGCCGCGGCGGTTCGGACCCTGCGCCAGCGCGAGTTCAGCCGGCAGACGATCGAGCCATCGGACGGAACCGTCACGCATTGGCCGCTGTGGTATGAGGATCCGTTCGAAGACAAGGGCAGTGAGGACGGCGAATTCAAGTGGACAGCCGAAGATGCCATCGCGTTTCCGTATGGGCTGGCGCGTTTCATCCTGAACACGATCGGACTGCCCGCTTCGATGGTCGTCGAGCCTCCCTGGACCGTCATGTGCAGCGACGGCCGCCTTAGTCGGCAACTCCTGGGTTACGACCACGACGCTGAACGCTGCCCCGGTGGCGCCGTTCCGCCCATCGATATGCTGGAATTCGGCACGATCAGCGGGTCCGAGCCGCCGGCGGAGAACGTGCCTGATGCCTCGAGCACTCGCCCAGCGCACTGAGAAATCCGTTGAAGCCTGCCCGAGATGCGGCAAGCGCCCGGTGAAACTGGTCGACGGCCGTTGCGCCGCCTGCGGGCATGTAGCGCGCGACCAACCGGTCACCTCTGAAGACACCACCTTATATGCCCAACGCCAGACGGGCGGTCGCGGCGGCTGGTGGGCGATGGCCATCTGGATATTCACGGCCGGCACGGCGCGCATCAAGTACCTGGCCCTGATTCGGGCATCGCGCGCCTCGAGACGTTTCGTGCGGGTCGCCGCGCTCTGGATCGGGCTCTGCGGCGCGTCTTTCGCCGCCACGCACGTCGGCTGGCGGCTCGTAACCGACGTTCCGGCGGCGGCGGTTATGGGCCAGCACGTCCGACCGGTCGGGGACGGCTGGCATTTGGTCTCCAGCCGACCGCCGGCGCCCGAGGTCGACGTCCAGCACGCGGAGCCCACACATTTGTGGTGGAATGCGCTCAGCAGCTTAATCGCGGGCGGCGTCGGCTTGGTGGTCGCATTGGCACTGGTTTGGGTTTTCGTCGGGCTGCTGCGGCGATTCACGGAGCGCGCCTTGCGCCCGCCACATCGTGGTCAGCAGCGCCTGTCGGCCGCGATTCATTACGACTTTGCCTGGGCAGCTTGGCTGCTGCCGGTCGCGCTCGTGCTCGCGCTCCTGCCTCTTGGCTACGTCCGCCAGGTGCAGCGCGCCGCGCCCTATCCGCCGCTCGACGCGCTCTACGCGATCGCCGCCGTCATCGCGGCCATCGCGCTGCTCATGGGTTGGTTTACACTGATCCGCATTGGCGCCACCGCCCCGGCCGCTTCGCGCGCCCGGGTCGTCACGCTCTTCGCGTTGTGGACACCGCTGCTCGCCGCCGCGCTGTTGGGCGGAGCGGGATACGGATCTTGGCTGCTGCTCAATGTGCTGCTGCGCGCCAGGAACTTGCAATGGTGAAGACTGATCACTTAGCGCTGGGGGACCCAGGACTGATGGAACCGCCGCAGACGATCGCCATTCTCGATTTCGGCGGCCAGTATTCGCAACTGATCGCGCGCCGCGTGCGCGAGCAACACGTGCACAGTGTGGTCTGCCCGATCGACGTCACGCCCCAGGCGCTGGCGCGCATGAACTGCGTCGGTCTGATCTTCTCCGGCGGTCCGGCCAGCGTCTACGAACCGGGCGCGCCGCGCTGCCGGCCTGAAGTCATCGACATGGGGCTTCCGATTTTGGGCATCTGCTACGGAATGCAGGTCGTGTGCCAAATGTTGGGCGGTGAGGTGCGCGGGGCGCGCGCCCGCGAATACGGCCGGACCCGCCTGGAGCTAGACACACCCGACGGCTTGCTGACGCGGGTGCCCTCCCCCACTCTCGTCTGGATGAGCCACGGTGACGTGGTGGACGGCGTGTCCGGCGATTTCGTCCCGCTGGCGCGCACCGCATCCTGCCCCGTCGCCGCGGTCAAGCACGTCAGCCGCCCGATCTACGGCCTGCAGTTCCACCCGGAGGTCTCGCATACGCCGCATGGCTCTCAAATTTTTCGTAATTTTCTGTTCGACATCTGCGGGTGCCGCGGCGACTGGCAGCTTGTCGATGTGGCCCGTGCGGCGATCGACAACATCCGCCGCCGCGTCAAACCCGGCGAGAAGATCATCTGCGGTCTGTCCGGCGGCGTGGACAGCAGCGTGACGGCCGCCCTGTGCCACGAAGCCGCGGCGGACCAACTGGTGTGCATCTTTGTCAATAACGGGCTCTTGCGCAAGGGCGAAGTCGAACTGGTAGAGTCGACCTTCCGCGGGCATTTCAAGATCGACCTGCACGTCGTCGATGCCGTTGATCGTTTTGTCGACGCCCTTGCCGGCGTGACCGATCCGCAGGCCAAACGGCGTATCATTGGCCGTGAGTTCATCGAAGTATTCAAGGCCGAGGCGCAGGGCATCCCCAACGCCCGCTATCTGGCGCAAGGCACCCTCTATCCGGACGTGATCGAGAGCGGTGTGAGCGTCGGCGGCCAGGCCGCCAAGATCAAGCTGCATCACAACGTGGGCGGCCTGCCCGAGCAGCTTCACTTCGAATTGATCGAGCCCCTGCGCGATCTCTTCAAGGACGAAGTCCGCCGCGTCGGCGAGCAGCTTGGTTTGCCGGACGACATCGTTTGGCGCCATCCATTCCCCGGTCCCGGCCTGGCGGTGCGCATCATCGGCCAGGTGACGCGCGACCGGCTCGATTTACTGCGCGACGTCGATGAGATCCTGATCGACGAGATCCGCGCGGCCGGTTGGTACAACAAAATCGGCCAGGCGTTCGCGGTGCTGCTGCCGGTCAGCACGGTCGGCGTGATGGGCGACGAACGCAGTTATGCCGACCAGCACATCGCCGCGCTGCGCCTGGTCGAGTCTATCGACTTCATGACGGCCGACTGGGTGCGCATCGATCAGGAAGTGCTCAGCGTCATCTCCAGCCGCATCATCAACGAGGTCAAGGGCATCAACCGCGTGGTC
>DASXUA010000271.1:0-23194 GCA_036505095.1 Phycisphaerae bacterium | reverse complement strand
ACTAAGCGACTGGCGCCTTGCGCATACGCCGCCCGCATTCGCTGGCCACCGATCCACCGCTTTGCCGATATGACTACTGCCGAGGCGTGCAGACACTTTCCAACAGGAGCGAACGATGAACCGACCAAAACGCAAGGATATCGAAGTCTGCCTGACAGCCGCGACCTGGTGCGGCGCAATCTGCCTACTCATGACCACCCGGGTACGCGCCGACTGCCCAGTGCCCGTGCATGGATGGACCGAGACCCTGCACACGCAAACCGGCCACAGCGACGCCTGGACGGTGGCTCGGACCAACGATGGCGGTGTCATCATGGGTGGTCACTATGCCGGCACCGTGGACCTGGATCCCACCGGCGGCGTACTCTTAAGCACGTCTGCCGGCTACATCGACGCCTACGTCACGCGCTTGAGCGCCGACGGGTCGCACGTGTGGACGGTAATCTACGGAGGCAAAAGCACCGACAGCGTGGCTGATCTGGTGATCGATTCTGCCAACAATGTTCTCTTGTTTGGCAGCTTTGAATCCACGACGATCGATTTGGACCCTGGACCGGGCCAAGACATCCACGCGCTGGTCGGCGACACGCACGATGCTTATCTCACCAAGCTCAGCGCCGACGGCGAGTTCATCTGGGGTCGGACCATTGCGGGCCCGGGCTACATCGCGCCGGTCGAAATGACCCTCGCGCCTTCCGGCGACATTTTCCTGGTGGGGTTCTTCGACGGAACCTTGGATTTTGATCCAACCGCCGGAGTTGATGAGCACACCAGTATCTCGGGTACGGGAGGCTACGACGTCTTCGTCACCAAGCTGACCGCCGATGCAGATTATGTATGGACGCGTACGTTCGCCGCGCCCGTCGAGACGGCCTACGGATACGGCGTTGCGGTTGATTCTCAGGGCAACGCGTACGTGCTGGGCGCTTTTACGGGCAGACAAGATTTCGATCCCGGCCCGGGCGTTGACATGCACACGTCGAACGGGAACTTTGACGGTTTCGTGGTCAAGTCGGATTCGGATGGCAGTTTTATCTGGGCGCGCACCTTTGGCGGGCCGGACTATGACATGGACTATGGCGGCGACATCGCCCTGGATCCTGCCGGCGACGTGATCGTCACCAGTGGGTTTAGGCAAATGGTGGATTTCGATCCCACCGCGGGCGTGGACGAGCGCACGGCGATTGGCGATCAGGACTTATTCATGCTGAAACTGCACTCCGACGGCTCCTACGGCGGTGCGCAGACCATCGGCGGTGTCGGGGCGTTGGTGGACCCGCAGGCTATTCGAATCGATACGGACGGCAACCGCTTCATCACGGGTGGGTTCCGTAGCGCAGTCGATTTCGATCCCGGGCCCGGCGTCGATCTGCGAACGCCTCAGGGTGACTTTGACATGTTCCTGGCTCAATTCGGCCCGAGCGGTGAATACCGCTGGACGATCACACTCGGATCGAACAGCTTCTACGACTGGGGCCGCCGACTGGCGCTCGATGAATCTGGGTCGAACGTTTACCTCGTCGGGTATTTTGGTGGACCTATCGACTTTGATTTCGGACCAGGCACCGATATCCACGTTCCCGGCGGCAATCTCGACGGCTTCATCACGCGGATCCGTTGCGGTCCGACGAGCGATCTGGATTCCGATGGGGATGTCGATCTGACCGATTTCGGATTGTTAGCCGGTTGCCTGACTGGACCTGACGTGCCGCCCGCGACGAGCTGCGCTTCGGCCGACCAGGACGCTGACGGCGATCTGGATTTGCGCGACGTAGCCATTTTCGAAAGCGCGTTCACCGGCTAATCGTTCGCAAGTTCCTGTCGTTTCGTTGGCGCGAAGATCCGCAGCCCAAGCCCATATTCAGGTTCGCGCGCGCTTCTGAGACGCACCGCAGCGCGCGCCACGCATGTAGTAAGGGTAAGGACGCCAGGCGCAGGAAACCCGTATTCCCGCGGGCCGCGCCCGCATTGCCGTCATGGCCCGGAAAATGACAAAATGATTACGAAAATCACAAAATCGAAGAAACGCGCGCATTCGTTCCCCCCAACCGCGTCACCGCCTCAAAAAACGCGATCGGCGTTGCGGTTTCTGTCAAAACTGGCGCACATTTTGCGAAAATCGGAAATGGGAATTCGGAAATCGGAAATCTCTCCAAATCCGTCCAACCGTCCAACCGCTCAATACTTTTGCCCCGCCGGGGGGCCGGCGCCCCGCCCGCCTGCCGAAGGCGCCGGCGCCAAACGAAGCCACCGCGCCGTCAATCCCTCGATCTCTCGATCCCTTGATTCCCGTTCCCTGTTCCCCGCTCCTCCCTCAGTCCCTCAGTTCCTCAGAGTCCCCGGCCCGCTACAATCCGCATGTGGCTCTGAAAACTGAAAACTGAACACTCAATGATGCCCTACTGGCTCCTACTCAGCACTCGCAACTGGCGCACTAAGCCCGGCCGGGCCATTGCCGCGATGACGGCCATCGCGCTGGGTGTCGGCACGGTCGTGTGGGTGACGTGCTCGTACGAATCGGTGCGGCGGAGCATCGCCGATCAGGTGGGCACGAACTGGCTCGGCAAAGCGCATCTGAGCGTTGAATCCGTCACCGGTCACTGGGGCCGCGTCGAGCAGAAGCTGGTCGAGCCGATCGCACGGCTGCCGGGCGTGCAGGCCGTCAGTCCGCGGTTGAAGCGCCGCTCCAGCCTGCTGCTGCCGCCGGGAATGAGCGCCGACTCGTTGCCCGAAGACCTGCAAGTCACGCCGAACGTCGATGATGCGATCGACGTGGACGCCGTCGGCATCGATCCGGCGACTGAATACGAGTTCCGCCGCTATGAAGGCGTGCAGGGCCGGCTGTTGCGGCCCGAGGATGAACGCCGAGCTGTGCTCGAGCAGCGCATGGCCGAGGAGTTGGGCCTGAAGATCGGCGACAAGTTCACGCTGCGTGCCTTCAACGAAGGTCCTACCGGCGAATTCCAAGTCGTCGGCCTGTTCAGCAGCCGCCGCATCGCCAAGTTCCAGCAGCCGATGGTGCTGGTGCGCCTCGCCGACTTGCAGGCCGCGCGCGGCGAGCCCGAGCTAGTGACCGCCATCGATGTGATGGTCACCGATCCGACTCCCGAGAACATCGACGCCATGGCCGAGCGCGTGCGCCAGGTCATCAGCACCGCCTCCCAGCCCTATCAGGTCACCAGCGGCGCGGCCAAGATCAAGCAGCTCAACCGTGCCCGCGAGCAGACCGAGTTCGTCCTGATGCTGGTCGCCAGCGTGGCCCTGCTCACCGCGTTTTTCATCATTCTCACCACGATGAGCATGGGTATGGTCGAGCGCATCGGCATGCTCGGCACGCTGCGCTGCGTCGGCACCACGCGCTGGCAGATCGTCTGGGTGACCATGATGGAGGTGATCCCGCTGGGCATCGTCGGCCTGGCGCTGGGCGTGCCGATCGGAATTGGCTTGACTTGGCTTTCCACGATCGTGGCGCGGCAATACTTGCAGGCCGTGGCGATCAGCCCGTGGGGCGTATGGATGGCATTGATCGGCGGGGCTATCACGACGTTCGGCGGCGCGCTGATCCCGGCGCTGCAAGCCGGGCGCGTCTCGCCGCTGGCGGCCACCAAGCCCGAGGCCACGCCCGCGCGCGACTCGGTGATCTGGCTGGCGGCGGTGCTCGGGTTGCTGATGATCGGCGCTCACAGCCTCATGGTGTTTCATGTCCCGCCGCGCGCGTGGCATCAGCGCATCATGCCGCTGTCGGCCATCGCGCTGCTCTACGTCGGCTACGGACTGCTGGCACCGCTGCTGATCCGCTTTGGCGCGGTCGTCATCGTGCGCGGCGCGGCCGCGCTGCTGGGGATTCGCTGGCAATTGCTCAACGACCAGGTTGGCCGGGCCGCGTGGCGCAGCGGGGGCATCTGCTGCGGCCTGATGGTGGGGCTGTCGCTGATCATCAGCGTCAGCGTGCACACCGAAAGCATGATCGCCGGCTGGGATTTCCCCAAGCGCTTGGCCGAGGCATTCGTCTGGACGGTTGAGCCCGTGTCGCGCGAGACAGCCGAGCGCATGCGGCACATGCCGGGCGTCAAGCGCAGCACGCTGGTCAACGAGCTGTACGGCGACGTCATGACCGAGCGCATGAAGCGCGGCGGCGTGCTGGGCTGGCTGCGGCCCAAGAGCGTGTTCGTGGCCGGCGACGCCGAAACCTTCCTGACGATGGCCGAGTTGGAATTCATCGAAGGCGAGCGTCAAGACGCGCGCGCCAAGCTAGCCCGCGGCGGCTACGTCCTGCTTCCGCCGGAAAGCCAGCGCACCTTCGGCCTGCACAAAGGCGACAAGCTGACCATGACCGTCGGCGGAATATCAGCGGATTTCGAAGTGGCCGGTGTTGTGAAATCGCCCGCGCTCGATATTGCAGTCAGCTACTTCCAGGCCGACAGCTACATGATGCTGGCGGCGGCCGGATCGGTGCTCGGCACGCTCGAAGACGCCCAGCGCGTGTTCAAGGTCGAAGGCGCCACACTCCTGCTGATGAACTTCGACTTGGTCGCGAGCAAATCCCCGGAAATATTCGCCCCGAAAAAGCCGCCGGCCCTGGATGCCACGGCCATGGCGCAGCACGTCCTCGCCTGGGCCGACGCCGGCCTGATTTCCGAGGAGCGCGAAACCTTCGAATGGCTGACCCCGCAACTCCGCGCTTGGGCCGGCAATGTAGCGTCGCCCCTCGTGGGCGGCGCCGGCGCGCTAGCGCCGGGCACAAGGCCCGACGCTACACAGGATGCAGCCGTGGAGCTGCGCCGCTTCGAAGACGCGTGGAAATACGTGGTCGATCAATGGGGCGGTATGAACGGCGAGGAGCGCTGGGAACTGTTCCGCGAGCAGCTCGTGCTGCGGCGCATTGCGGCGTTCGCGGACCGGCCGCGGGGGATCTTCGGCTCGATCGCGCGCCTCAAGCAGGCTATCGATCACGACATCCGCGAGGCTACGCTGCTGTTCACGGCCATTCCCATCGTGGCTCTGATCGTCGCCTCGATCGGCGTGGGCAACCTGATGATGGCCAACGTCAGCAGCCGCGTGCGGCAGATCGCCATCCTGCGGGCCGTCGGCACGACCAAGTGGCAGATCGTCCGCATGGTCCTCGGCGAAGCACTAGTGCTGGGCGCGATTGGAAGTCTCATCGGCGTGGTGCTCGGGATGCACTCGGCTTACAACCTGAATGAGTTGACTTACCGCACGATCGGGTTCCGACCCATCTGGGCGATTCCGTGGCACTATGTTTTCCTGGGGATTCTATTTGCGGTGGGCGTCTGCATTGCGGCCGGCATCGCCCCCGCGCGGCACGCCGCGCGCAACAACATCGTCGACGCCCTGCAGACCGCCTGATAACCGCCGAGGCGCTATTTTGAACTGCCAAGAACGCCAAGGACGCCAAGATAAGAAATGAACGGGATTAGCTCCCTTTCTTGGCGACTTGGCGTCTTGGCGGTTCAATTGCGGGTGTCCTGGCGGTTCTGGACACGCGGGAATGGTGTTGATTATCGATAACTACGATTCGTTCACCTGGAATCTGGTGCAGGCTATCGGTGTGCTGCGGCCCGAGCGGCCGATCGAGGTGCAGCGCAACGACCGCATCACGCTCGAACAGATCGCGCAGCGCCGGCCGTCGCATCTGATCATCTCGCCGGGCCCCTGCACGCCGAATGAAGGCGGAATCAGCCTTGAGGTTGTCAGGCATTTCGCCGGGCGCGTGCCGATCTTGGGCGTGTGCCTGGGCCATCAGTGCATCGTTCAAGCGCTGGGCGGCCACATCGTGCGCGCGGCGCGCGTGATGCACGGCAAGACCAGCACGATCCACCACGACGGCGCGGGCATATTCACCGGCCTGCCCAGTCCACTGACCGCGATGCGCTATCACTCGCTCGTGGCGGAGGAGGCGACGCTGCCGAGCGCACTGCGAGTGTCGGCGCGCTCCGAGTCCGGCGAAATCATGGGCGTGCGACACCGGACGCTCGCTCTGGAGGGCGTGCAGTTTCACCCCGAGAGCTTCCTCACCGAGCACGGAGCGAAACTGCTCGCCAACTTTCTGGCAATCAATCCGCAATCCGCCATTCGCAATCCGCAATGCTCAGGCTTCGGCTGCGGCCAGCAGCGGTGAGCGGCGCCGGCGGCGGCGCTTCTTGGGCACCCCGGGAACGCGAACTTCGGGCTGGCGTGGCTCGGCCGCCTCGGCGATCGGGATGGCCTCGCGCGCGGTGCGCGCGAACAGGTCGGCATTGACTTCCTTCCAGAGCCCTTCGGCCCGGTTGAAGACGCCGCCCGAAATCATGATGTTCATGGTTGGATTGGCGCCGACTTCGCGAATGAGATCGATGAGCGCACGGACGCCGGGCACACCTTGCGGCCGCGTCCCGAAAACCAGCAGGATGTCGGGCCGCAACTGTCCAACCAGGCTCAAGACTTCATCGTTGGGAATCCCGCCGCCGACGAAGTACACGTCCCAGCCGTTGGCCTCAAACAGATCGGCGCACATCTGAGCCCCGAGCTCCTCGGGCTCGCCGTCGGCGCAGGCGATCAGGATGCGGCGGCCGTTGGCGTCGCGCGGGATCAGATGCATCTGAATCTGATCCGCCACGCAGCGGTTGATGCGCGTGGCCATGTGCTCGACCGCGCGATTGATCTGGTCATCGCGATAGAGCCGGTCGACCTGCTCCATCGCCGGCCAGATGAGTTCGTGGTAGGCGAAGGTCGGGTCGGACTGCGCGGCGAAGCTACGAGCAATCGTGCGGCAGGAGGCGCGATCACCAGCCAAAAGCGGTTCCATGTACTTCTCGATGATCGAGGCGTCGGACATGCGGAGGCTCCCATGGCGCCGAATCCGGACCGTTGACGCCGGGGTTTGGGTCCCCAGCATCAAGGGGCTCGGGCATCGCCTCCCGCTTCGCCACGAGGGATCACGGCGCAGAACTTGCGCGTCGGCCTCAGGTTCCACCCGGGCGTTAAGGTCTCGATAACCTGGCGGTTATCCAGACCGGCTCGAAAAGGCTAAAACTGTTCACACTGGCTAACATAGAGAACTTGGCGAACATGGTATCGTCTCGCCATCACAGAAATCTTGAGTCCTCTATGTGCCCGTCTTTCGCGCAGCTTTTGCGCGTGCGCGCCGATAGCTGATCGGGTTACTCCGGTGGGCGTTCGCGGCGGATCAATGTGCCGATGTGCAGGCGATAGACAACGTGCGGCAGAAGCCAGACCTGGCGATAGATGCCCGCTGGACAATCAAGTCCCAGAACATAGACCTCTTCCAGTCCGATGCGCATGCGGAAGACCGCGTGCAGGTCGTGATCCACGCGGAAGCAGACGGCCGGAACAGGGTGCGCTGCTGCGTCGCCTGCGGGCGTGAGAAACTCGACCGGTTCGCCGGGTGCGAAGGTTGCGATGAAGGCGTGCAGCTTCTGTGCGACGCCTTCGAGCGGCACATCGGCCGGCTCGATGCGGCTGACGCCCACGACCAGCATGAAACGCGTGCCCAGGTGCACGCTGTAGATTTCTTCCGCGGTCAGGCCCCAATTCGGGTAGTAGTTCGGATCGGTGCGGCCGGCGACGACCCAGTACGGCTGCGGCTCGGTCCCACCGACGCCGGTCGTGAACGAAAACACGGACATTGGCCCTTCGCGCTCCAGCGGCTCCTCCTCGAAGCGCGCCGCGAAATGAATGTGCGCGGGCGCATCGGCCCCCAGCTTCGTTCGCAGGAATTCCAGCGCCTGAGCTTCGTGGTCGTCCGGTTGCATCGCGGCAGCCCCAGTGGCCAGCATAGCCAGAATCATCCGCGGCTGACAGCGCGCGCTCCGGGCACGCTGTACACATCAAACGCCGCGTGAGGAATTCATTGCAACATTTCGGGAAATTTGCGGCGCCAGCGCGCGCGGTCGAACGCTGCCTGTCGCAAGTTGTCATCTGCAAGCGGCCACGCGGCGCGCGACATCTGCTCTCGTGCAACGCGAGCCGAAAGACGGATGCGGTCGACGGTCGCCCGCAGCCACAGGAGAGAGTGGTTCGCAAGGAGAGTGTGACATGTACGGGGTGACTCAGGGTCGTGTGGGGGGAATGGCGCTGCTGTTGGCGGGGCTGGCGATGTCGAGCGCGCGCGCCGCGGATACCACATCGGCGGGTTCCGCACTGGCTACGGCGATCCGGCAGGCGCAGGAGCAGGTGACTGAGATCGGGCAGGTGGTGACCGCGCTGGAGGCGAAAGTCTCACACGAAAGCGAGGTGGTGGCGCGCCTGACGCGTGAATTCGCGGCCACGCATGACGTGGGATTGGCTCGGGAAGTCAGGCAATCCATCGCGGAGTCGGAGCAGATCAAGACGAGCGTGGCCGGCGCTGCGGAACGCCTGGCGAGGATCCGTAATTCGCTCGAGAGCCGCCTGCGGCGTCTGGTGGGGACGCCCGACCCCGAGTTGGCGCAGATGCTGACGACCATCGTGCAGCGCGTGTCCGCCCTGGAGCAGCGGATCAAGAAGCTGCAGGCCAATACGGCGCGCGTACTGAGCGCGGCTCAAGAGCTGCTGCGGAAGATTGACGAGTTTGCCGGCTCTCACAGGTGATCCCGCCGGCGCGTCCGGGGTGACAGCGCCCGGAGCGCGACGCAGGCATCGCGGTCCGGGCGTTGCGCGTTTTGCACGCCGCGAGCGCAGCCGGGCCGGAGAATGAAGTCACCTCGACCAACCCGCACCCGCGGCGCGACCGTCATCGCGCTGCCGATGAAGATCGAAGATCGAAGACGCCGCCAGCGGCCCGTGGCGGATCATGGCGATACTGCCGTGAGGTCGGGCTCGTTTCCATCGCGAGGCGTGGTCTCGGATAACTCGATGCTTACAACGAGCAGGAGATCGACAATCTCCGGCGCGCCACGCGGCGGCTTGACAAAGACGGTGCGGCCTCGAGAGCTGAACGCCAGCGCTTCTGGGTGAGCGACTCGCACGCTGCGCCCATCAGCGAGGTGGAGCACGAATGGCTCGAACGGCTGCGCCTGGCAGACCTTAATAAGCTGTTCGAGCGTCATGGACGACCGTGCCGAATGCGGCCCGCGACTTGCCGCGATTTGTTCCCGCACATCCGTCAGACTCCATGGCGACGACGGCTACGTCCATTGGGCACTTCGATCTTGACCACGTCGGCGAGTTTCACGCGTTCCAGCGCGTCGCCGACAAACACGGCTGCCCAGCCATCCTCAAGGTCGTACGCAAGACGTTCGGCACGAGCCACGCGTAATCTGCGCCCATCCTTCAGGCGCAGGACGAAGGGACGGAACGGACGGGCATGATACAGCTTTGGAAGCGCTTCCGTTGTCATACCAGAATCTTACGTGCACCGGCGCACACCTTCAAGACTAGCGGACTCCCCATCGACAACCTCATCATCCAAGTCGAGAATGCGGCCGATGAGTGCCGCCAAGAAGTTCACTTACGCGGGTGCGGGTGTCGATATCGACGCGAATGCGGTCTGGGTCAGCCGGATCAAGTCGGCGATGGCCCGCACGTATGGCCCGCGCGTGATCGGCCGGCATGGGTTGTTCGCCGGTCTGTTTCGGTTGGATTACGAGGAGGCACTCCTGCGGAAGAATTACCGCAAGCCGGTGTTGATCGGCTGCACCGACGGGGTGGGCACCAAGGTGCTGCTGGCGATCCAAGCCAAACGGCTGAACACGATCGGCATCGATCTGGTCGCGATGAACGTCAATGATCTGATCACGTGCGGCGGCGAGCCGCTTTTTTTTCTCGACTATCTGGCGGTTCACAAGCTCGATACCGACGCGCTGCTCGTGGTTCTGGAAGGAATTGCGGCCGGCTGCCGCGAGGCGGGCTGCGCGCTGCTGGGTGGCGAGACGGCCGAGATGCCCGACCTGTACCGGCAGGGTGACCTAGATCTGGCAGGCTTCGCCGTGGGCGTCGTCGAGTCGCGGCGCGTCATCGACGCGCGACGCGTCGCGCCGCAGGACGTGCTGATCGGGCTGCCGTCGAGCGGTGTGCATTCGAACGGCTATAGCCTGGTGCGCAAGATCATTCGACGAGAGAAGTACCGACTCGAGCAGCACATCGAGTCGCTCGGCGAAACGCTCGCCGACGCGTTGCTGCGGCCGACGCGCATCTACGTCAAGGCGGTGCGGCATGTGCTCAGCCGCTATCGCCGTAAACGCGTGGTGACTGCGATGGCGCACATCACCGGCGGGGGGTTGCCCGAGAACGTCGGCCGCGTGCTGCCGCCCGAGTGCGATGCGGTGATCGAGACCTCCGCTTGGACGCCGCCGCCGATTTTTGCCTTTCTGCGAAGCTGTGGCGTGGAGCGCGACGAGATGTTCCGCGTGTTCAACATGGGCATCGGCTACGTGTTTGTGGTACGGCCGGATTTCGCCGGCGGCGTCATGGGGCATCTGCGCCGCGCTGGCGAGCGGCCGGTCATCATCGGACGCATTCGCCGCGGGAGTGGGCGTGTGCTTCTGAAATAATTCGGTGAAGCGGGCCTTCGATCACTGTGCTGAGGATTACGCGCGCTATCGACCGCCGTATGCAGTGGGCGTGTTCGAATTGCTCGATCGGCATGCGACACGCAAGCTGGGACGCGTCGCGGCGGATGTCGGGGCAGGAACGGGGATCTTCGCACGCAGCCTGGCAGCACATGGCTGGAGCGTGGTCGCGATCGAGCCGAGCCTGGCGATGCTGCGGCAAGTATGGCTCGGCGGGAGTCCGCCGCGGCCGATCTGCGACCTCGCCCTCCCACGATACCCGAACTCCGAGGGGCGAATCGTTCGCTTGCGTGCGACGGCCGAGCAGACGGCGCTGGCGAATGCATCCGTCGCGTTGGTGACGGCGGCGCAGGCGTTTCATTGGTTCAATCCGCCCCACGCGTTGGCGGAATTCGCGCGGATTCTCAAGCCCGGCGGCTGGCTGGCCTTGACGTGGAACAATCGCGACGCGACGAAGTCCGCCTTTGTGGAGCAATACGAACAACTGATCGTCCGCTACAATCCGGCCTACGAACGTGAGTATCGCGAGCAGGATTGGCCGGCGAAGATCGCGGAAAGCGGAGCGTTCGAACCCGCCACCCGTCGGTGCTTCGATCACCTCTGGCGCCTGCCGAGCGAGAGTTTCGTCGGCTTCTCGCGCAGCGTCTCGTACATCCGCAACGTGCTGTCGCGCGCGCAGCAGCCCTATTTTGAGAGTGAGCTGCGCGAGCTGTTGCGGCGGCATTTTGCGGAAACGGAATGTCACATTCCGCTTCGCACCGATTTGTGGACGGCTCGACGGCGCTGAATGAGCAGTACCCCCGTCAGCATTGAAAGAAAACTGCCGCGCTGGCGGTCGTGGGCGTGGACCGTACTGCTTTTTCCCTTTCTCGTATTGCCATACCGCTGGCTGTGGGTTCCTTGCGGTCTGGCGGCGTCAATTCTCGTGTTTCACCCGCGCCGGACGTGGCGCGAGCTTCTGGCGTGGGATCACACGCTGATCGTAGGGTCGGTGTTCGTGCTGCTGGCGCGCACCGGGATGGACCCAGCTTGGTGGCTACCTTGGCTTGGCGTGCTGATGGCGATTGGAATCGCGCGGCGGTTTGTTCGAGACCGGCGACGCTGGCGAGTGGCCGCCATCATGATCGTCTGGGTCGCTTCGATCGCCGTACTGACGAGACCGACAGGCCAGCTTATGCGGAGCGTACATAACGTGCCTCGGAATGCGGTGCTGGTGTGCGCCGGCGACAGCTTGACAGCGGGCGTGGATCCAACTTCGGATTCAGGGACCTATGTGGCGCGCTTGCGCGAGCGGCTGGGCTGCACGGTGATCAACGCGGGCGCCGTCAACGACAAAGTCGGCGATCTGGTTGGGCGGCTTGACAAGGATGTGCTGAGGCGCCACCCGACGGCCGTGCTCCTATTCATCGGGGGGAACGATTACCTTAACGAAACGCCGCGCGGCCGGTTTGCGCAGGAGCTGGACCGCGTCGCGGCGCGAATACGGGCTAGCGGCGCTATGTTGATCCTGGTTGAGGTTCCCAGCGGGATCGTGTGGAATCCCTATGCCGGTGTGTACCGCCGGGTCGCGGCGAGATATGGTGCTGAGTTGATTCCGGAGTCCCATCTCCGGTGGTCGCTGAGCGTCGAATTTGTGGCGCGGCCGATGCTGAGCGACCCATTCACATCGGATGGGATTCACCTATCTGCCGGCGGCGCACGCCAAGTTGCGGATTGGTTCGAGCCCTACGTGCGCCGGGCGCTAACCGATCCACATTCACAACTCAGCCCTTCGCAGTGAGCGGCGCGGCTCCCACCCCGAGCCGCGGCTCGCCAGGAGGCTCGCCCTCCCGCTGACAGGCCGCTGGCGCGCGTTGCCCGCCGTGAGGTTGGCGCGGTGCCGCTGACGGGTTATGATTTGTGGACGGACGCGTCCGTCCGTCGACAGGTGCTTGGCATGACAAGCATGATTTCTCCAAACCGAAACTCGCGAAGTCGACGGCGCGATCGGGAGCTGACCGCGCGGCGGCGGGAGGAGATTCTCGAGGTCGCGGCGCAGGTCTTCGCGCGGCGCGGTTATCCCGGGACCGATGTGCAGATCGTCGCCGACGAGCTGGGGGTCGGCAAAGGAACGATCTATCGCTATTTCCCGAGCAAGCAGGATTTGTTTCTGGCGGCGGTGGATCGGGCGATGGTGCAGCTCAAGGGCGCCGTGGATGCCGCGACGGACGCGGCCGACCCGCTCGAACGGATCGCGCAGGCCGTGCGGGCGTTCGTGGATCATTTCCTGACGCATCCAGAATTCATCGAGTTGCTGATCCAGGAACGCGCGGAATTCCGCGACCGCAAAAAGCCGACCTATCTGGCGCATCGCGAGGCGAACGTCGGGCCATGGCGCGAATTGCTGAAGGGGCTGATCGAGGCGGGCCGCGTGCGCGAGATGAGCGTCAGCGGGATTACCGACGTGATCGGTGACCTGCTGTACGGCACGATGTTCACACAACATTTTTCCAGCGACCGCGGGACCGCCGAGGCGCGGGTGCAGCACATCCTGAATGTCATCTTCTACGGAATTCTCGGCGAGGCCGAGCGCGGCCGATATCGCCTGCGGTGCGCGAACAACGGGCGTTGCCGAGTGTTAGAGCGCGCCGCGCGGCGCCGTGTGAAGGCCTGAGAGGAATTCGATATGCGATGGCAATCGGTACGAGCGGTGCGTCAAGCCAAGAGTGGCCGGCTCATCACGCCCATCTGTGTGGCCCTGCTGGGTGCGACCCTGGTTCTGACTGCGGGATGCGAACGAAATGATGCCGGCCTGCCGGCGCGGGCCAGCGGTGGGGCTGTGCCGGTGAGCGTGGCCGGGGCCGCACAGCAGGATATTCCAGTGCAGGTTCCGGCGATCGGAACGGTCTGGCCGGCGGCAACGGTAACGCTCAAGCCGCAAATCAACGGCCAGATCACGAGCGTGCACTTCGAAGAGGGCCAACACGTCAAGGCCGGCGATCTGCTCTTCACGATCGACCCGCGCTGGTATCAGACGGCGCTGGACCACGCCGAGGCCATGTTGGCCAAGGACACTGCCATGGCGAAGGATGCTGAAGGCGAGGCGGCCTGGATGCACGGGCTTTATCAGGACCAGTCGGCCGCCGAGCGCGAGGACCGGCGCACGCAGGCCAATGCCGACGCGCTGCGCGCGCAGGTGCAGGCCGACCAGGCAGCGGCCGAAAGTGCGCGGCTGCAGCTTGACTATTGTCAGGTCCGCGCTCCGCTGGCGGGCCGAGTCGGACGCCGCATGGTCGATCCGGGCAACATCGTCAAGGAGAACGAGAGCGCCCTGGTCGTCGTCAATCAGATTCAGCCGATCGACGTGTTGTTCGCGGTGGCCGAGGAGCAGCTTCCGCGCATCAAGCAATATCAGGCGGCCGCACCGCTGCGCGTGGAGGCCGTCATTGCGGGCGACGAGGGTGGGCCCGAGGTGGGCACGCTCATCTTCATCGATAACAGCGTCGATCGCACGACGGGCACGATCAACTTGAAGGCGCGCTTCCAGAACGACGGCGGCCGTCTCTGGCCGGGACAGTTCGTGAACGTCACGCTCATCCTGACGGTTCGCATGGGCGCCACGGTCATTCCAGCGCGGGCGGTGCAGAACGGGCAGAACGGGCCCTATGTGTTCGTCGTCCGCGAAGACCAAACGGTCGAGTCGCGGCCGGTCGTGACCGGCGTGTCGGCCGCGGAGTTGGTGGCGATCGACGATGGGATCAAACCCGGTGAGACGGTTGTGACCGACGGTCAGCTTCGGCTCGTGACCGGAACGAAAGTGCAGATCAAGCCGCAGTCGGCGCCCACGGCGGATACGACCTCATGAACGTGGCGGAGCCATTCATTCGCCGGCCGGTGATGACCACGCTGGTGATGCTGGGCCTGTTGGGCCTGGGCCTGATGAGTTATCGCAAGCTGCCGGTCAGCGACCTGCCCAACATCGACTTTCCGACGCTGCAGGTGACGGCCATGCTGCCCGGCGCGAGCCCGGAGACGATGGCGTCGTCGGTCGCCACTCCACTGGAGCGCGAGTTCTCGACGATCGCCGGCATCGATTCGATGAACTCATCCAGCACGCTGGGCAACACGCAGATCACGCTGCAATTCAACCTCGAGCGCAACATCGACGCGGCCGCGCAGGACGTGCAGGCGGCGATCGCGCGGGCCGCTGCGCAGTTGCCGCGCGACATGCCCAGCCCGCCCTCGTATAAGAAGGTGAACCCGGCCGATCAGCCGATTCTGTATCTGTCGCTCACGTCGGCGACGCTGCCGCTCTACACGCTCGACGAGTATGCCGAGACGATGATGGCCCAGCGCATCTCGATGATCAGCGGCGTGGCCCAGGTGCAGGTGTTCGGCTCGCAGAAGTACGCGGTGCGCGTGCAGGTCGATCCGCAGAAGCTGGCGGCGCGCGACATCAGTCTGGATGAGGTGGCGCAGTCGATCCGCAGCGCCAACGTAAATCTGCCGACGGGCACACTGTATGGCGCGCATCAGGCTTTTACGGTGCAGGCGACCGGACAGCTTACCGACGCCGCCGCCTATCGGCCGGTCATCGTCACCTATCGCAACGGAAACCCGGTGCGGCTGGCGGAGTTGGCCCGCATCCTCGACAGCGTCGAGAACGACAAGACGGCGGCGTGGTACGTCGAGGGAACCCCGCAGCGTTCGGTGATCCTCGCGATTCAGCGGCAGCCGGGAACCAATACGGTCGACGTGGTGCAGGCCGTGCGGCAGCTCCTGCCGTCGTTCGAAGCCCAGCTCCCAGCGGCGGTGTCGATCCACACGCTCTATGACCGCTCGCAATCGATCCGGGCGTCGGTGAACGACGTCAAGTTCACGCTGGTGCTGACGCTGGGGCTGGTCGTGCTGGTGATCTTTCTTTTTCTGCGCAATGTTTCGGCGACGATGATTCCCAGCCTGGCGATGCCGATGTCCATCGTCGGCACGTTCACGGTCATGTACCTGCTGGGCTTCAGCCTCGACAACCTCTCGCTGATGGCGCTGACGCTGTCGGTCGGTTTCGTGGTCGACGACGCCATCGTCATGCTCGAGAACATCGTCCGGCACATGGAAATGGGCGAGGGCGTGCTGGAGGCGGCGCTGAAAGGCTCGCGCGAAATTGGCTTCACGATCGTGTCGATGACGATTTCGCTGGCGGCGGTCTTCATTCCGGTGCTGTTCATGGGCGGGATTCTCGGACGGCTGCTCAATGAATTCGCGATCACGATCGGGGTGGCCATTCTGGTTTCCGGCGTGGTTTCGCTGAGCCTGACGCCGATGCTTTGCAGTCGTTTTCTGCGGCCGCCGGGGGAGCAGCGGCATGGCCGGCTGTATCTGGCGTCGGAGCGCGTCTTCGACGGCGTGCTGTGGCTGTACGAGGTCGGACTGCGCTGGGTGCTGCGGCATCGGCTGATCACCATGGGCTTTTCCGCGGCCGTGCTGGCCGGCACGGTTTATCTGTTCATGCACATGCCGAAGGGTTTCCTACCGAGCGAAGACAACGGACAAATCTTCATCCAGACCGAAGGACCCGAGGGCATCTCGTTTGACTCGATGGTCAAGCACCAGCAGGCGCTCGTTGAAGTCGTCGCGGGTGATCCGAATGTAGCGTCGTTCATGTCGAGCGCCGGAGCGCGCGGCGGGAACACCAGCAGCAATCTGGGAACGATGTTTCTGCGGCTCAAGGCGAAGCCCGCGCGCAAGCTGAGCACCGACGAGATCATTCAGGAACTGCGGCCCAAACTGGCGCAGATCCCCGGGATTCGCGCCTATTTGCAAAACCCGCCGCCGATCCGGCTGGGTGGGCAGCTTACCAAGAGCCTGTATCAGTACACGCTGCAGAGTCCCGATACGCAGGAGCTGTATCGCACCGCGCCACTGCTGGCGGAGCGCATGCGCTCCCTGCCGGGGCTGATCGACCTGACGACCGACTTGCAGATCAACAACCCGCAGGTGAATGTCGAGATCGATCGCGACAAGGCGGCCACGCTGGGGATCAGCGCCGAACAGATCGAATTGGCACTGTCGAGCGCCTACGGGGCACGGCAGATTTCGACGATCTACGCGCCGAACAACCAATACAAGGTGATACTCGAGGTCGAGCCGGAGTTCCAGCGCACGCCGGCGGCGCTGTCACTGCTGTACCTGACGGCGCGCTCCGGGGCGCGCGTGCCGCTGGATACGATCGCGAAAATCACGCGCGGCACCGGCCCGCTGTCGGTCAATCATATCGGCCAGTTGCCGAGCGTGACGATCTCGTTCAATCTCAAGCCGGGCTATTCACTGGGTCCGGCGGTGGCTGAGGTCGATCAACTCGCGCGGAGTCTGCTGCCGGCCAGCGTCAGCACGGGGTTTGCCGGAACGGCGCAGGTGTTTCAGTCGTCGCTGCGGGGCCTGGGTATGCTGCTGCTGCTGGCTGTACTGGTGATCTACACGGTGCTCGGGATTCTGTACGAGAGCTTCATTCACCCGCTGACGATCCTGTCGGCGCTGCCGTTCGCCGGCTTTGGAGCGTTGGTGACGCTGATGCTGTTCGGGGTTGACCTGAATCTGTACGCGTTCGTGGGCATCATCATGCTGGTGGGCCTGGTGAAGAAGAACGGGATCATGATGGTCGATTTTGCGATCGAGGCGCAGCGCAAAGAGGACCAAGCGCCGGCGGATGCGATTTACCAGGCGTGCGTCGTGCGCTTCCGGCCCATCATGATGACCACGATGGCCGCGCTGGTCGGCACGCTGCCGATCGCCCTAGGCATCGGCGCCGGCGCCGAATCGCGCCGCCCGCTGGGATTGGCGGTTGTCGGCGGTCTGCTGTTCTCGCAGCTTCTGACGCTGTATGTCACGCCGGTCTTCTACCTCTACATGGAGTCGCTCCGACATCTCTTCACTCGTCGGCGGCGGGCGACTCGACCGGTGCGCGAGATCTCGGAACCGGGTGTAGCGGAACGCGCGCCGCACCTCGAAGCGGTCTCGCAACCCTGACGGGCATTTGCTCGGCGGGAAAGCGCGGCTGCCGGCAAGACTTTGGGTCCCGTCGATTATCCAGTCGGGTCCCGTTGGCGCCGTCGGCGCACGCTTTGGAGCTGTCGGTCACTTCCGCGGACTGGGCACGTGCTGATCGATGAGGACTGGGTTTCCGTCGGGATCGAACAGCGTGAGGCTCGCGGGCCCTGACGTAGACTCGTCGGCTTCGGTCGCCAAGGCTAGGCCTCGACTTTTGAGTACCCGCTGAATGTCGCGCACGTCGTCGAAGTCGGGCAACGTTGCGGCGTTCCGATCCCAGCCGGGGTTGAACGTCAAGATGTTCTTCTCGAACATGCCTTGGAAGAGCCCGATCGTGCTGGTCTCGTTCTGCAGGATCGAGAATTTCCGGCCATCGCCGCCGATGACGCGAAAGCCGAGCTTCTCATAAAACGCGCGGGACGCGCCGAGATCCTTGACGGCCAGACTGACCGAGAAGTTGCCGAGCCTCATTGGTTTATCTCCTGCGACTTGATCAGTTCGGGGCTTCGTCGCCTGCATCGACGCACAAACACCGAGGACGCACGCGAGTACACTCATGATAAATCGTGTCATCGATTAGCTCCGCATTCGCCCAGTGCCGCCCTCAACCGTGAAAGTGAAACGCGTCGAGGCTAACACATATCCATCCTGAATCCATCGTTCGACACCGCGGCGTTGCCGTGTTGCCGTGCTTGTTGAACAACGGAAAGCACCTTCGAGCACGTTCGCGCGGTTCACCGCCCGGTCATGCGCTCCAGCTTCTCCGGGTACCGAGCCCCCTGTATCTGGATCTTCGCGGCGGCGCTCTCAATTTCGCGGAGGTCGACGGGCGTAAGCTCGATGGCTGCGGCGCCGAGGTTCTCCTCCAGGCGGCTCAGCTTCGTGGTGCCCGGGTTCGGCACGATCCACGACTTCTGCGCGAGCAGCCAGGCGAGGGCGATCTGGGCGGGCGTGGCCTTCTTCCGCTTTCCAATGGCGCCAAGCAGGTCCACCAGCGCCTGGTTCGCCTTCAGCGCCTCGGGCGTGAAGCGCGGCAGCGAACTGCGGAAGTCGGTGGGGTCGAGCTTCGTGTGCTCGTCCATCTTGCCCGTCAGGAAGCCCTTGCCCAGCGGGCTGTAGGGAACGAAGCCGATGCCGAGTTCTTCGAGGGTCGGCAGCACTTCCTTCTCCGGGCCCCGCGTCCACAGCGAGTACTCGCTCTGCACGGCGGTGACGGGCTGGGCCGCCGCGGCGGCGAGCGCGGCGGATGGTCTTCGCCGCCGCCTCGGACAGGCCGAAGTGCTTCACCTTCCCCTGCCGAATGAGGTCTTTGACCGTGCCCGCCACGTCCTCGATCGGCACGGCGGTGTCCACGCGGTGCTGGTAGAGCAGGTCGATGGCGTCCCCCCGCAGCCGCTTGAGCGACCCCTCGACGGCCACGCGGATGCGCTCGGGGCGGCTGTCCAGCCCCGGCGCGCCCGGCCGCGTATCAGGACCGCTTAGGTCGAAGCCGAACTTGGTCGCGATGACGACGCGCCCCTTCAACGGTTCGAGCGCCTCGCCGACGAGTTCCTCGTTGGTGTACGGGCCGTAGACCTCGGCGGTGTCGAAGAAGGTCACGCCACGATCGACCGCCGCGTGCAGGAGCTTAATCATCTCCTGCTTGTCCTTCGGCGGGCCGTAGGAGAAGCTCATGCCCATGCAGCCTAGGCTGATGGCCGAGACTTCCAGGTTGCCCTTGCCGAGTTTTCGTTGCTGCATGGTGGTGTCTCCCTACATGCGGCTTAGACATTCCGTGTCTCAGCTCTCGCAGGCCTGGAGTACGCGCCCAACCAGCATGCGATGAGGCGGTAGCCGTGACCTTGGGCGACGGTACGCCGGTTCGGCTCGTTGTGCAAGGAATTCGCTGGCGCGTCGAACCGCGCGCTCCGACCGTCCGTGAAATCGTGAAAAGAAATCGGGGTGACAGTACACCAATAGAACTTTTCTTGGAGGGCGTTAGGGTGTGGGAGCCCGGACTTCAGCGTTTGCTGACGTTCGGAGCCCTGCAAACTGACTAAGAGCATTCGTCGCGTCTGTGCTGTGGAAACGTGCGATCACTTCCGGTACTGCTCGTCGCTGACCTTCTCCATCCAGTCCGCGCCTTTGTCGTCAAGTCTCTCCACGAGCGCGATGTGCGTCATGGCGGTCGTCGCCGTGGCCCCATGCCAGTGCTTCTCTCCTGGCGGAATCCAGACTACGTCACCCGGATTGATCTCGTCGAGCGGTCCGCCCCACCGCTGGATCCATCCCCGACCAACCGTCACGATCAGCGTCTGGCCGATCGGGTGCGTGTGCCAGGCAGTACGGGCCCCCGGGCTCGAACGTCACGCTGGCCGCAAAGAGTCGAGCGGGCGCCTCCATGAGCAGGTCGATACGGACCTCGCCGGTGAAGTACTCGGCCGCGCCCTTTCCGCAAGGCCGGGTTCCGTTACGGAGAATGCTCATGTTGCGTGCCCCCTGGCCGGGTCCGGTCGTTACGGAGCCGCCGGTGCCCGCACAGCCCACGGACACAAGGGCTAACTACACTATTTCCAATACCACAGAGCGAGAAGTAGCAGCGCAAACATCAGGACGTGGATTCCCCAGACTGTCCCTGCGAACGCGCCCTGACGGCGCGCCGTCCAGGACATGAATCGGTGCCGGTGCCGGTACATCAGCCCAACCGACGCCGCGCTGAGGAACCCGAAGGCGTCGGCCACCACGACCGGCCACGGCAGGCCCTGGCCCGCGGGGAAACGCCGCCCGATGGTCATGGAGATCGGAATCATGACGAACAGTGCGGCGACGCCCGAGAAGCACCCGGGCGCCATGGCGAGCACCAGCCATCCGAAGCGGGCCCGCGGAGAGCCGATCTTCAGCACCAGCGGCTCTCCGCACTCCGGGCACTTGCCCGACTGGATATCGCGAAGGTCGTAGGCGCAGCGCGGGCAGGGGACCGAGCGGCCTTTGAGGAACGCGAGCACCTCGGCTTCCGAGCCGTGGAGAGGCCGCCTGGTCGTCGGGTCATCCTCAACATCCATGCATGGGTTCCGATGTTCGACGTTTTCCGACAGCCGACTGCTTGTCTCTTTCAACGCTTGTCGCCCTCGCGAAGTTCGATCGTCCGCTCGATCTTACTCGCACGCTCGGCGGAGTATCCCATCTTCACCGAGGTGATCCCGCTTCTCAAAGACATCGACTGGGCAGTCCGCGAGGCCGCCCGCTCTGCGATAAAGCAGATCGATCCTTCACGGGCAAAGGCCCTGAATATCCCCGATTGACCCCACGGGGAAGGGTCGAACCGCTTCGTGCCCTGGCTGCACGCGACCGCCAGCCGCTCGGTCTCGGGGGTCAGTTCGCGGGCCTCGGCGATCTTCGCGATCAGCCCCGGGATGGTCGGGTCGTTGAAGTTGCCATATGCCATCGCGTTCTTGCGCCGAAATCCACGACCTTGACTTCGGGCGGTTGATCGGCACGTTGCCGTGACAATGGTCTTGGGGCGGGGGGCGCCAATGTTCGATGAGATCGCTCCGTTGAACGCATCCGGTTCGATTCAGCAATGCGTCGACGCCCTGAAGGAGCAAGAGTACATAGACAAGCGATGCACGTTGGTTGCCGTCGGGGTTTCATTCGCATCCCAGTTCGCACGCCGATTCAACTGCCTCCCTTGTCAAGTCGCGGACAATTGGCTCGGACCAAACGTCGTTACGCAGAAGAAAACGATGCCCCCCATTTCCGTTCCGTCAAAATGCGGGCCGGATGAAATTCGCGGGTTTGGAGGGTCGCGACAGAGCAAGATCGCTTCATATTTCTGGCGCGCGTGTTCATGGAAATGTTTTTGAGTTGACAAGTAACCAATTGGTTACTTATAGTGTCCCGCCATGAGTCGCCTGGCCGATGAAGTCTTCCGCGCCATCGCCGATCCGACCCGGCGGCGGATGCTGGCGATCCTGGAAAAAGAGGAGCTGCCGCTGAAGCGAATCGAGGCGCGCTTCCGCATGAGCAGGCCGGCGGTCATCAAGCACATGCGCGTGCTCAAATCCTGTCGGCTGGTGCAGGTGCGGCGGCAAGGGAGGCAGATGATGCACCGGCTAAACCCCCAGCCGCTTGCGGCCGTGCGCGACTGGGTCGCGGCGTTCGACCGCTTCTGGGATACACATATGGCCAGGCTGAAACAGCAGGTCGAATCAGACAAATGAGAGTCATCCGCAAAGAAATCGTCATCGACGCTCCGCAGGCGAAAGTGTGGGAGCATATTACTGACCCGGCCAAGATCGCGGGCTGGTTGATGCCCAATACCTTTGAGCCGACGGTCGGCAGAGAATACACGATGAATTGCGGCCGGATGGGGACAATCAGCGGCGTGGTCAAGGAAGCGAATCCGCACAAGAAACTGGTCTATAGCTGGACGTCGCCGGTGATCAAGGTGCAGACGACCGTGACGATCACGCTCAGCGAAGAGAACGGCAGGACGCGGCTGATTCTCGAGCACACCGGCTGGGAAGCGCCGCCGGCCGACCAGACGATCCCCGACACCTTCAACCAGGGCTGGGACGAACATCTCAAGGCGCTTCAGAATCAGCTTGCTGCTGCGAACAAGTGAAGGAGAGTCATGGCAAAGTCGAATGGCAAGATCAAAATCGCAATCAACGGCGGCATGGCCGAGCATTCGGTCGTCGCGCATGACCAGTGGATGAGCGCGCGGAAGAAGCTGCTGGCGAAGGAAAAGAAGTTTACGCGCCAGCGAGATGCGGTGACGAAGTTTCGCCGCGAGCTGCCGTGGGAAAAGATTGAAAAACAGTATATCTTCGACGGCCCGGATGGAAAGCAATCGCTGGCCGACCTGTTTGGCAAACACAATCAGCTGCTGGTCTATCACTTCATGTTCGCGCCGGAGTGGAAGGAAGGGTGCGCGCACTGCTCCTTCTGGGCCGAGCATTACGATGCGATGGGCGTGTTTCTGGCGGCTCGCGATACCGCGTTTGTGGTGATCTCGCGAGCGCCGCTGTCGAAGATCCGGCCGTTCCAGAAGCGGATGGGATGGAAATTCAAATGGGTGTCATCCGGCCAGAATGATTTCAACTACGACCTGATGGT
Organism: Phycisphaerae bacterium; assembly: GCA_036505095.1. Lineage (GTDB taxonomy): Bacteria > Planctomycetota > Phycisphaerae > UBA1845 > UBA1845 > DASXUA01. The sequence goes on along the minus strand of DASXUA010000271.1, from coordinate 566 downwards.
CTCGTTCCCGCCGGAGCAATACGAGGCCGGCCATATCTTCTACAACTACGACAACCAGAAGAAGGAGGTCACGTCCGATCGCGAAGGCGCCAGTGCGTTCTACAAGCACAAGGGCACGGTCTATCACACCTATTCGACGTACGCGCGCGGCATCGACCTGCTCAACTCGACCTACAACTGGCTCGACCTGACCGCCAAGGGGCGCGATGAAGGGGACATGGGGCAGTTCTGGGTGAAGTTCCATGACCGGTACTGATCGCAGTGTGCGGATCCGGCTTGGGAATGGGCATCCGATGAGCAGCGATTCCGCGATGATGGCGCCGCCGCGGCAGTGGGGACTCATCTGTGTCGGCGCGATGGTGTTTATTGCCGCGTCGATGGGGACGATCCGCCTCTGCGACAGCCCCGCGTGTTGTTCAACGATCCCGATGCCGGGCGGATGGTCACTCTCCAGATGCTGGATGCCGGCCGCGGGCCAATCCTGGTTCGGCGCGGCTGCGGCGTTTGTGGGGATGTGGATCGTCATGATGGTGGCCATGATGTTGCCCGCGCTGATGCCGGTGCTG
>DASXUA010000270.1:0-2121 GCA_036505095.1 Phycisphaerae bacterium | reverse complement strand
GCCTGCACCACAACGGGCAGGCGGGATGCCTGCACCACAAAGTGCCCGATTACGCGGATGTGGCGGAATTGGCAGACGCGCAAGGTTCAGGTCCTTGTGAGCGCAAGCTCGTGGAGGTTCGACTCCTCTCATCCGCATGCGGCGGTCAACAAGTCGTCGCGGTGGCGCTAAGCGCATGGCGTTGGCTCGGCGGGAGTCCGCCACGGCGGATTTGCGACCTCGCCCTCCCCACGGTCGTGCTTCTGGCGGGCCTCGCGGTCGGCAATGGCGCCGTTGCAGCGCCGCCCGATTCGCGGCGCGAGCGCGTGGAGTTCGATCCGCAGACGGGACAATGGACTCCGCTACCCCGGCCCGTGGCCGGCACGCCGGAGGGCGAATATCAACTTGCCCGACAACAGCTTGCCGACGGGCGGTACGGCGCGGCGCGACGGGTCCTTGACCGCTGGATAAAGAAGTATGGCGCGCAGCACGAGCTATATCCGCAGGTGCTGCTGCGGCGCGCCGAGGCGGTGCTGGGCCAGAAGGATTACTACCAGGCGTACAAGTACCTCAAAGATTTCCTGAGCCAGTTCAGCGGCACGGACCTGGCGCAGGACGCCGTGAGTGATGAATTCGTCATCGCCGAGAGCTTCCTGGCGGGCAAGAAGCGCCGCTTCCTCGGGTTCATTCCGCTGCCGGCGGAGGACATCGGTCTGCGAATCCTGGACGATCTGTCGAGCAGCTTCCCCGAATCGCTGATTGCGGAGAAGGCCATCAAGACCAAGGCCGATTACTACTTCCGGACGGGCGACTTCGCGCTGGCCGAGGATGAATATGCACGGCTGCAGCGCGAGTTCCCCCGCAGCCAATATCTGCCGTTCGCGATGCGGCGCAGCGCGGACTCGGCACTGGCGAGCTTCGCGGGGATTCCCTTTGACGATGCGCCGCTCATCGAGGCCCAGGAGCGCTACACGCAATATCTGGCGCAGTTTCCGGCTTATGGTCAGCATCAGGGTGTGGGGCTCGTTCTGGACTCGATTTACGAGCAGCGCGCTGCCAAGGAGCTCTCCATCGGCCAATATTACGAACGCGTGAAGCAACTGCGGGCCGCTTCGTTTTATTACCGTTCGACGCGCGATAATTGGCCGAGGAGTTTGGCGGCCGCGCAAGCGACCAACCAGCTTCGGCGACTGGGGGTTGAGGAATAGCATGGCCAACAGCTCGAGCCGCTGCCTAGCCATCCGCAGAGTGGCGCTGACGGTGCTGTCGGCTAGCCTGGCTGGCGGATGCGGCTATTCCACCAGGCGGCCCTTTCCAGACGATATACAGACGGTGGCGGTCGAAATGCTGCAATCGAAGGAATTTCGGCGTGAGTTGGAGTTCCAGCTCACCGAGGCCATTGCCAAGCGCATCGAAATGGATGCCGGTTATCGCATCGCCGACATCAGCCGGGCCGATAGCCTCTTTAGTGGCGAAATCCTGGAGGTGCGGCAGCGAACGCTCGGCGAGGGTTTCGGCACGCATCTGCCGCGGGAAGCGGCCGCGACCATTGTGCTGCGCTATACATGGAAGGATCTGCGGACAGGGCGCGTCTTGGTTGAGAGGCCGCGTTTTGCCTTTACGACCAACTACATTCCGGCGGTAGGCGAGACATTTCAGAAGGGAATGGTTCGCGGGCTGGACGGCGCCGCGCAGGAGATCGTGCAGACGATGGAAACCGGCTGGTAAAGGCCCTAGTATAACGTAAGTCGGCCCTTGAACTTGCGGCCGTCCGGAGTCGCCTGATGCCCGAAGTGAATAATCCCCGGCCCGAGAAACCCGGCCAGCCGCGTTCCGGCGGACCCAACATGAAGATGTCGCGCGGCATCTTCAGTTGGCTTGTCTTTTTTGGTTTGGCGCTGGGGCTGCTCGTCGTCCTGCAGCGGCAGTGGCAGGCGAAAGAAACCATCCGCATTGATGAGTTCAACAAGTACGTCCAGAACAAAGAAGTCGACGAGATCACGCTGCATGGCGATAAGATCTCAGGGCATCGCCGCCTGACGCAGCCCAATCAGGAGGGTTCGAAACCCAACTTTCAGGTTAGTTATCCGCCCAATGCCATCGACAGCGCGTTCATCAAGGATCTGAGCAAGCGGCTGCCGG
>DASXUA010000269.1:0-3847 GCA_036505095.1 Phycisphaerae bacterium | reverse complement strand
TTGATGAACCTCATCCGCCGTATCCGTGACCAGTTCCAGCTCACCATCCTGCTGATCGAGCAGGACATGAAAGTGGTGATGGGCGTCTGCGAGCGGATTCTGGTGCTGGACCATGGCGAGACAATTGCCGAGGGTCCGCCGGAGCAGATCCGCAATGATCCGAAAGTGATAGAGGCCTATCTGGGAGAGCCAGTCAAGTGATTTCCGATTTCTGATTTCCGATTTCCGATTACGCGACGCTGGTCGTTTCAAATCGGAAATTGGAAATCGGAAATCGACAATCATCCTCCCAAGTACGCCTGCTTGACCTGCTCGCGTTCGGCCATTTCCTTCGCGGGACCTTCCAGCGCGATGTGGCCCGTCTCCAGGCAGTAGGCGTAGTGCGCCACGTTGAGCGCCATATGGGCATTCTGCTCGACGAGCAGGATGGTGGTACCTTCGGCGTTGATGCGCGCAATGGTCTCAAAGATCTGTTGCACGAGCCGCGGCGCCAGGCCCAGCGACGGCTCGTCCAGCAGCAGCAGCTTCGGCTTGCCCATCAGGCCGCGCGCGATGGCCAGCATCTGCTGCTCGCCGCCGGAAAGCGTCCCGGCTGATTGGCGGAAGCGCTCTTGCAGACGCGGAAAGAGGCTCAGGACGTAATCGAGGTTCTTCTGGATGGCCTCGGTATCGCGGCGCAGGTAGGCCCCCAGCCGCAGGTTATCCTGAACGGTGAGGTTGGCGAAAATGCCGCGGCCTTCCGGCACGTGCACCACGCCGCGCTCGACGATCTCGTGCGGCGACGAGCGGATGAGGTCAATGGCGCACTCGCCGGCGCCATCATGGTCCGCATAGCGGATCGAACCCTTCTTCGGCCTTAGCAAGCCGCTGATCGAGCGTAGCAGCGTCGTCTTGCCCGCCCCGTTGGCCCCGATCAGCGTCACAATATGCCCGCGCTGCACCTGCAGGCTCACGCCGCGCAGCGCCGCAATCGCGCCGTAGGAGACCGACAAGTCCTCGATGCGCAAGATCATGCCACGAAGTGTAAGCCGCCGTGGCACGGGCTTCCAGCCCGCGTGCGGTAGCCTGGCTGCGGAGTCGCCCCTTCGCAGGATCACGGGTACAATATTGCGCGGAGCTGGAGGAATACCCATGAGCATTCAGCGCTTTTGTTGGAGCATCATTCCATTGTTGCTGCTGGTCGTGGCTTGCAGAGAGGAATCGACGCGGCGCGGCTCCGGCAACGGCCGCCGCGCGCCGCAGTCGCAGCCGGCGACCTCGGCCGACGAACTTCGTCAGCGGGCCGATGAGGCGCTCGATGCCGTCCGGCGCTTCAGCTACGACAAAAAGCAGGAATATGAGCGGCTCATCGAGCGGGAACTGACGCAGCTCGACAAGCGGATTGCTGAACTGAAAGCCCAGGCTGAGTCCGCATCGGAGCAAGCCCGGCCGGTGATAGAGCAGCGCATCGAAGAGCTGCAGAAGCAAACGACCAATGCGCGACAGCGCCTGGTGCGCATGCGCGAAACCGGCGAAAAAGCCTGGGACGAGGTGCAACTCGGTGTGGAAACCGCCGTCCGCGATTTGAAGAAGTCGTTCGCCCGCGCCCGCGCCTACTTCGAGCAGCCGCCTGCATCTCAGACGGCCGAAAAGCCGCAGCGCTGATCACGGGAAAATGACCGAATCCGTACTCGCCAGCGGCTCTCCATCCGCTGTGAACGGCGCGTACGGCGGTGCGCTGCGGACCCACGGCGATTCGCCGCCCATGAACGAGGGAAACTGAGTGTTGTCCAGGGCAACGGTGTAGATGTTGTCGTGGTCCGCGCCCGCGATCGGCCGCATCGCGAACTCTCCATGCCCATCGGCAAAGAGCACGTTCTGCCCTTCGCCGCCGTGGTTCTGCGAATTGAAGGGCCTCCACACCATTGGATTATCGCGTGGCTTTGGCATCGCCAAGTTCGGCGGCAGCACGGCGACCCGGCCGTCACGATAAGGACCGCGATCGGCAATCAGGGCCACGCGCGCGTCCATCCATTCGCCCGCGCGCGTGCGCTGCGGTCCGAACGGCACTTGCAACCCGTAGCTGACATTTTCTGGCGCCGTGAAGTCATAGTTTTCGTTGATCTTCTCAGTCGGATCGGCCCTGTCGCCGCTATTGGGGCAGATGAATTGCCGAGCCGTGACGTCGCCGGACCTCACCAGCATCCAGAACGCGCGCGTGACGGAAAGTTGTCGCGCGCCACCCGGTCCGCCGCGCGAGGGCAGCGTGCGATCCGGCGAACGCACACTCCCCTGGCCACTCCCAGCCTTGACGGTGTAATCAATCATTCCGATGGCCGACTCGTCGAAAGCCGGCACCGGCCAGGCATTTCCGAAATCATTCGCGTAGATTTTGCAGGAGGTGCCGATACCCTTGAGATTCGAAAGGCACATCAGCCGCGGTGAAGGCCCGCCACATCCACGACGAGCGGTAAGATGATACCAGGCGAATCCCAGGGCGCACACCAAGATGACGCCGCACACGAGTAACTCGATAAGCGTCAGCCCCGGGCGAATGGTGTGCCGAGTCATAGCGCAAATCGTATGCAGCTCAGGTAGCCCGAGCAACTCCGACGCATGGGTGTCGGCGTGTTCTGGCATTGTGGCCTCGCATTCATTGTCGCGGTCGGAGACCGCTCGTGCATTGTCGCCGACTTGCTTCGCGGCGCGCGAGTTCCCAAAATGGTTCGATGCCGCCGCCGCATAACGATTTCCGCCAACTGTGGTCGCTCGATCCGGCCGTCACATTTCTCAATCACGGCTCGTTCGGCGCGTGCCCATTGGCCGTGCTCGAAGCGCAGCGGCGTTTCCGGGATCAAATGGAGCGCCAGCCGCTACGCTTCTTTGTGCGCGAGCTGGAGCCGCTGCTGGACGCCGCTCGGACGGAATTGGCGGGCTTCATCGGCGCGCAGCCTCAGGATGTCGCCTTCGTGCCCAATGCGACCGCGGGAGTGAACGCCGTCCTCCGCTCGCTGGCTTTCGCGCCGGGTGACGAGCTGCTGACGACGGATCACGAATACAATGCCTGCCGTAACGTGCTGAACTTCGTGGCCGAGCGTTGCAGCGCGGAGGTGATCGTTGCGGCCGTTCCGTTCCCGCTCGATTCGCCCGAGCAAACGGTCGCAGCCATCATGCAACACGTCTCGCCGCGCACGCGGCTGGCGCTGCTCGATCATGTGACCAGTCAGACCGGGCTGGTGCTGCCGATCGCGGAACTCGTCGGCCGGTTGGCGGAGCGCGGCGTCGATACGCTCGTCGATGGCGCGCACGCGCCCGGCATGGTGCCGCTGGATGTGAAGGAAATCGGCGCGGCGTACTACACGGGCAACTGCCACAAATGGCTCTGCGTGCCCAAAGGTGCGGGTTTTCTCCACGTGCGCCGCGAGAAGCAGGGGATGATTCGCCCGGTTTCCATCAGCCACGGTGCGAACTCGCCGCGGACCGACCGCTCGCGATTCTTGCTGGAATTCGACTGGACCGGCACGGATGACCCGAGTCCCTACCTGTGCATCCCGGAGGCGCTGCACTTCATGGGCGGACTATTGCCCGGCGGTTGGCCGGCGCTGATGGCGCACAATCGACGCTTGGCGCTCGCCGCGCGCCATACGCTCTGCGATGCGCTGGGCGTTCCGCCGCCATGTCCGAAGGAGATGATCGGCGCGCTCGCGAGTGTGCCGCTACCCGATGGTTCGCCCGAACCGCCGCGCTCGCCGCTGTATCTGGATCCGCTGCAGGATGCGCTGCTCGAGCGTTACAGCGTCGAGGTCCCGATCATCCCCTGGCCCGCGCCGCCGAAGCGTCTGATTCGCATTTCGGCGCAGATGTACAA
>DASXUA010000268.1:0-12884 GCA_036505095.1 Phycisphaerae bacterium | reverse complement strand
ACCTGCTGGACGTTGACCGGGATGGTGCCGTTGACCAGTGCACTGGTGATCGTGAACTGATTCCTCAAGCGGAAGGTGAAGCTGTTGAGGTTGGCGCTCTGGCTCTTGATGGTGAATACATTGGTGCCCGTCAGGCTGGCGTTGCTGGGGAAAACCTCGACGGTCAGGTCGTTATGCAGGACGTCGGTGTCAGTCAGGCTGTCGGTGCCGGCCTCGGGCATGTCGGCCGGAACGTCGGGCGCATGCGCGCGCAGATACTGCTGCACGACGGCCTGACCCTTGCCGCAGCCAATGATGTCGGCCGGAGTGTCCGGACCACTCGAGGTTTCCGAAACGTCGGCTGACGGCGCCTGCGCGCGTGCTAGCCGCACGATCGCAGTCGACAGGACGGGACCGATGAGAATGAAATGAAAGGCGCTAACCCCGAAACTTCGCGGAATCCCCATAGATAGCCTCCAGACCGACGCTTCCACCATCTTATCCGCGCACAGGTTGGACGTCAGCGCCTGGGGTCTTTACCTCCAAGAGCAGAAACGCCGGCGGCATGCGCGATGCTGCCCCGCAATCACGCGCTCTTGGCAATACGATGGTCATTGTGGATTCCAGCGCGATGCTTGAGCGTGCTACAACGCGCACGCACCACGACCGTCCGGATTCTCTGTGCGAAGAATTCTCAGCGTAGGAGCGCGGCTCAAACATTCGCGCGCGGGGCGCGCGCCAGGAACGCAGGCCGCGTGCGGCGTCCAGCCGCGCGTCAAGCCAGATTGCCGAAATTGTCGTTTCCGGGCCTCCACAGGTTCGCGCGGCGCAACACTGCCCATGAAAAAAACTGGAGTAGATCGCGCTAAGCCGCTATAAGCCCTTATATTTCGGGCAGTTACGCATCATTGCCCATCTGGAAAATTGCCTTGACACCGACAGATGGCCGTGGCATAATACGAGGCGTAGTAAGGTTCGGTCGCGCAGTACCTCTGCGGCCGAATCGGGGAGAGGCCGGGTCGAAGGTCACTTCGCCCGTATTTCAGAGAGAGAGCACAATCGAGCGCGGGCTCGCGCGGTCGGCGGAAACAATCCGTTTCTGACGTCTTCGTTCTGCCAGCGCTCAATGGTCCGGTCGCGGCTTTTCTGCCGCTGATCGGTGGGTTCCGGGAAACGTGTGCTGCGGAGCACATTCGCGAAACAGTTGTACTCGCGTCGGCTTCAGGGGAGAGGCGATTGCGGGGCGGCAGAAGGCTCTTGGACTGCCGGCGGAAATTCCGAGAGCTGCAATTTTAAGGAGGTTCGGAAGTCATGAAACATGTCTTGGGTGGATTGGTTGTCGCCCTGGCGGCGGCGACCGCACGTGCAGACAACTTGCAGTTGAACATGTATGCGGACCCGCCGGCCAACGGGGCCGCGTACCAGGACGGCGAAATCGTCCGCGTGGCCGTTCGGCTGGCGTACGCGAACAGCATCATCAACAGCTTGGAGCTGTCGCAGGTTGATCTGAATTTGACCAACGCGTCGCTCGTTCCACAGTACGACCCGAACGACAACACCAGCCCGATCTTCGATCCGGTGGTCTTCGGTGGCGCGGCTGCGGGCGACGGCGAAGGCCCGGACATGGAGCCAAACACGGACGGCTTCGCGGGACCGGGGCTGCCGGGCTGTCCGGCGGGCTGCTTGATCGGCTCGGTTCCGTCAGCTCAGGGCGGCGGCACCATCTATTTCTGGCTGCGGACCAACACGGCCACCACGGCCCTGCTGAACCCGCCGGCCACCTCGGGCCCGAACTCGATGTTCAACACATCCGGCCGGTTGTTCATCCAGTTCAAGGTTACGCTCCACGCGGGCACCGACACGATCGACGCGCTCGGGCCCAGTGCGGACGACGGCTCGTCGAGCGGTGCATTCTCTCAGCAGGCCGGCACGGCCACCCGCTGGGCGAACGGCGACCCGATCACGGGTCCGGACCCGAACAATGTCAACAACTACGTCGGGGGTATCCTGACGCTGCAGGTAGTTCCGGAGCCGGCCAGTCTGGCGCTGCTGGCCTTGGGCGCGCTGGCCGCGATTCGCCGCCGCCGGTAAGCTTGGCTGCGCTCCACAATCGCCTTTGGGCGCGGCCGGCCCCGGCTGCACCCGGTGCAGGCGAGACATCTGCACCACACTGAAGTGAAGCCTCGGAAGGGCCGGTGGGATCACCACCGGCCCTTCTCTATTCTCAGGCCACGCCAGCCTCGCTCACCGATCCCACGGATCGTACGCTCGCCGATTTCAGTAGCATCGCCCACTGGCGGGCGCGGCGCGGATCGAGTGTGCAAATTTGCGGGCAACCGCCACGCCAGCACTGAACCGCCAAGACGCCAAGGTCGCCAAGGGCCGACGAGGCGCGGTCCCGGCGCGCCGTGAGTTCGCGAAGCGGACCTAATCATCTTGGCGACCTTGGCGTCTTGGCGGTTCTATTGCAGCGTCTTGGAGGTCGTTTCGGCCATCTTCGCGCTTGCCCGAATTAAGTGGCACACCCGAGGTTTGTCCTGTCCCCTGGACCGCGGACCATCGGATACAGCCGATACCTGCCCGCTTGCTGTTATCAGCCCTGGGTTGGGCACATGCCCGCCCGCCACCCAAGCCCGCACAAGTCTGCGGCGCACATTGCCGATAAGTGATGGCGCTAAGCGTCATCGCTCGGGGCCTCTACACCTGTGGGGGATTTCCGAGAAATAAGGCGGTTTCGCATGTGTCGGATGTCCCGCCCGTGTCCCCGACGGCGGGGCCCTGGCGAAGCTTGTGGACCGGCAAACGCCGAGATCGCGGGCGCTGCCGCGGCGCGGCGCAACGCATCGGTTTTATGGAGACCAGAGGAATGTTCAAGAAATGGGTACCGATTCTGATCCTGGCGGTAAGCACGGCCTCGACGACCCGCGCCAACATCGTCGTGAGCCTGCGCACCAACTCATCCAGCTCTGAGACGCTCAGCACGCCGGTGCGGGCGGGAGGCGTGTTGATCGCCGACATCTATCTGGCGGCGACGCCGGACGAATCACCGCTGCAGAACTTGCGGCTCATCCAGTTCGACTTCCGCGGCGTCGAGCCGAACATGGAGGTGCTGGAGTTCCGCTGGATGATCGATCAGGTGGTGAGCGATCCGGGCATGTACTTCGTCGATCCGGCCGATCCCGACAAGCTGCCCAACTTCGCGGAGCGGCCGTCGATCGGGTATTTCGGCCTGCAGCGCATCGACGGACAGATCCTCGACCTGACCACGACCCCCGTGCGGGTGGCGATGGTCACTTTCCGCGTGAACTCGGCCGGCACGTTCGACGTGCTGAACTCGATATCTTCCGACGGAGAGGCCCTGATGACCGCCGGTTTCGGCGATCCGCCCAGCGACTACACCGTCAACGCGCGGAATCTGACCGGCGGGACGGCGGCAATCACGCTTGGCACCAACCCCGTCACAAACAACAACAGCACCACCGGTGGAACCGGCACCGTTCGCAACCCGGCCGCCAATCGGCCTTGCGGGATCGGATTCGCCAGCATCCTGCTTACAGCGTGCGCGCTGCTGACTTTGTCGCAGCGCCGCCGCCGGCTGTAGAAGCCGCCTGTCCGTTGCGAGAAAAAAGAACCCGGCGCCGAGGGCCCTCGGCGCCGGGTTTCATTTTTCGGCCAGTCATCGGCGAGCCGCCGGGTTCATCCCGGCGGCATAGCCGGTATCGTTCCTCTGCACGTTTTTTCGTGCTATACGGCGGGGATTAACCCCGCCGCTCGCCAACAGTCTCTATCACCGCGATTACTTCGCCGCCGCGTACTTGACGCCGCAGCCATACGGCCTGGTGCTGCTGGTCTCGACGTTCGAGCCATTCAGCAGGGCCGAGACGGCCTGCACCACGTAGTTGCGGGCCTTCTCGCCCTTCTCGGCTTGCGGATCGTCGTCCAACGCGCCTTTGTAGGACAGCGCGCCCTTCGTATCGATCACGAACATGTGGGGCGTAGAGCTCGCACCATAGCTGCGGCCGACCGTCCCCTCGCTGTCGCTGAGGATGGGGAACTTGATCTTCCAATCCTCCGCCACCTTCTGATTATGGGCGGGATCGTGCGACTTGGTGGAATCGATCGCGATCCAGACCACCGGCTTGCCCGCGAACTGCTTCATGACTTCAGCATTGATGTCGCGATTCTTGCCGTGCCGGCCTTGAATGTACGGGCACTCGTTGTTGAACCACTCCAGGATCACGACCTTGCCGGCGTAATCCTTCAGCGAGATGTCCTTGCCGTCGTAGTTCTTCAGAGTGAAACTCGGAGCGGGCTTGCCCACTTCCGCGGTGGGCTTCTTTTCGTCCTCGGCCAGCGCCGGACGGACAGCCAGGACGGTGAGCCCCACAGCCAAAACGGGTACGGCCACGCACCTTGCAACAGCTCTCATCAGTTCAAACTCCTTGTTCATGTGAATAGGTTCCCCAGCGGATCCCGCTCCGGCGGGTCCGCACACACTCTGGATGGCGCGCGGAAGCGAGACGGCGGCGAACCAGTAAATGCTGCCCCGCTCCCACGACCGATAGCGTAAGGGAAGCTACCTGGCGTGGCAATGGTGGCATGGGCAAGCGGCGGCGTGGCATGCTTTCACGCGCAGCGGGGAAGTCCGCCGCGGCGGAGCTACCCGGCTGCGCCGTGAAGCCATGCCACCCCGCAATCGCTTGACCGTGCCAGGCCGGCCTGCCAGAATGCCGGCGATTCAGCGCACTTCCAGGCGATCCCTGGCAGAGGCCCCCCTGATGTCTACACGCAACCTCGTCTGGGTCGCGATCGTCGTGGCTATCGCCACGATGCTGTGGCGCCTGCCGCCCATGGCGGCCAAGCAGGACTCGGTTTACCGGACCTACAGCCCGCTGGTCGAGGTGGATGCCCTCATCCGGCAGCGCTTCGTGGAACCCATCCACGACGAGCGATTGGTCGACGGGGCCATCCGCGGCATGATGCTCAAGCTGGACCCCTACAGCGGTTACATCGCGCCGGAGGAGATGGCCGCCTTCGAGCGGCGTACCACGGGCAACTTCATCGGCGTCGGGCTGGAGATCGGCGTGCAGCATGGCCAACTCACGGTCATCGCGCCGGTCGAAGGCGGACCGGCCATTCGTGCCGGCGTGCGCGCCGGCGATATCGTCCTTGCCATCGATGAGCGCTCCACGGAGGAACTGTCCGTGTTCGATGCCGACGAGCTGATGGTCGGCTCGCCCGGGTCGAGCGTCGCGCTGAAGTTTCGGCGGCCTGCGACCGGCGAGGAGCTGACCCTGCCGGTGGTGCGCGGACCGGTCAGCCTGAACGTGGTGAAGGGCTTCCGCCGCCAGCCGGATGGAAGCTGGAGCTATGTCATCGATCCGCAGGAGCGCATTGCCTACGTGCGCGTCTCCAGCTTTTGCGAGAGTACAACCAGCGGATTCGAGCGGGCGTTGGCGCGTGCCGCCGGCGAGGCCGAACAGATCCTCACGCAGGCCAGGGAAGCGGGTGAGCCGGGCATGCTGCCGACGGGCGCTGCGCTGCGCGGACTGATCATCGACTTGCGCTACAATCCCGGCGGGCTGCTGGTCAAGGCCGTGGAAATGGCGGACCACTTCATTGCCTCCGGCGTGATCGTTTCGACCGTCACGCGCCGCCAGGCGGTGGACCGCTACAACGCGCATCCCGAAAATACGCTCGTGGACTTGCCGTTGGCGATCCTGGTGAACGGCGCATCCGCCAGCGCTTCGGAGATCGTGGCGGGGGCGCTGCAGGATTACGGGCGGGCCGTCGTCGTCGGCGAGCGCACCTTCGGCAAGGGCAGCGTCCAGCACGTGATCCCGTTGACCGAGCATCACGCCGCGATCCGCCTGACCGTGGCGTTCTATCAACTTCCGAAGGGACGGATCATCCACAAGACGCCGCGCAACGCGCACACCGATGCCTGGGGGATCATGCCGGATGTGCTGGTTTCGCTCACGCCCGACGAAGCCGCGGCCGTGCAGGCCTCGCGCCATGCCGTGGACGGCCTGTTCGTGGACGATCCCGTGGCGGCGGCGCGCGCCGCGCAGGAAATCCCAGCCGATGCCGATGCGCAGCAGATCATCATCGATCGCCAGTTGCAAGCCGCGCTGGATGTCGTCCGCCTGCGCGCCGCGGAATCTCCCACGCAACTGGGCAGCGCATCCATTCTCGCGCCGAAGAACGGCTCGGCCACGCCGGGTATCACCGCCGAGCCGCAGAGAAAATAGAGCAGAGCCCGCTCCGCGCTCGCTGCGCCTCTCCGTGAAAACCGACCTGTCAAGCGTCAGTGCGGGCTTGCCGGCTCGCTCGATGCTGAAGGTTCCGCCGGGCTCGGAGCGCTGACCGGCTCGCCCCCAATCACGGGCAGCGGCATGCTGCCGGTCGGTGCGGTGGGCGCTGGCGGCGCCGCCGGAGCCGGCGTGATTTCCTCTTCCAGCTTGTCCAGGTAGACGTCTTCCAGATCCGTCGCATCCACCTCGCGGCGCAGCAGGAAATAGATGATTGTGCTGGCCGAGAAGTAGTACGAGACCAGGAACGACCATACCAGCGCTGCCACCAGCAGCACCCACAGCCCGATCAAGAACCATGAGATCTTGCTGGGATAGCCTAGATTGGGGTCGGAGCCGCCGTGCAATTGATTCATCGACCCGAGCGTCCAGATATGATCCAGCGACCGGCGCCACATTCCGGCGCCGACGATCGCATGCGTGACCGCCAGTGACAGCCAGGCGACGAAGGCGACGAACAGGAAGACGAAGGCCCCGAAAATGATCGCGACCAGCGCGTAGAACAGCAGCCGCACCGGCCGTGAGTAGACGTAGCTGTAACTGCGCGAGGCCGCGTCGAAGCTATCCGAGCCTTCAGCCGCGATCGTCGGCCAGAACAGACTGCCGCCCGCCACCAGACCGATCAGCCCCAGCGCGATCAGGATTCCGCCGATGATCGCCAGGAAGAACAGCAGCCCGCCCAGGATATCGCCCAGATACGGTATCGCCAGGACTACCCCGCCGATCCAGAGGCACAGCGCGATCAGCGCCAACCCGCCCAGGGGCAGCAGCGGCGCCAGGAAGAAGCCGTTCAGCCATTTGCTGCGGGCAAAGCCCAGCGCCTGCCCGAACGTCAGCTTCTCATTGCGGGCGAACTGTACGGCCGACACGCGGCAGATGGCGCCGCCCAGCAGGCTCCAGATCAGCAGAAAACCGCCGAAGAACAGGATCGCGTGCAGAATGTGGTAGCGGAACACCCAGCCGACGCCGCGCGCCATGTCGATGATGTTTGGAATCACGCCGACGTGCGGCGCCAGTGCCAACGCTTCCGCGAGATTCGCGGGGATACCCACACGCGGGACCGTGTAGGCTTCCAGCGAACCGATGATGACCCCCTGCCGGGCGGACGAGAGTACGCCGTCCAGGCAGGCGCCTTCGAAACTGCGCCAGGCCTCGAATACCCCATGCGTGCCGCTGCTGGTCGGCGCGTGCGTGTCGAGCTGCACCCAGGGTGCGTTGGCCGATACACCGTTGCCCGCGCGCACCCACGCCCAGTCCAACAGCCGGCCGAACCCGAACGTCAGAACGATGCCCGCCAGCGCCAGGCCCATCTTCAGCCAGTCCAGCGCCAGCCCGAACGATCGAAAAATTTGCACGAAACTGAGCGACTCCCACCACCGCGCCGCAGGGGCGTCTTGCGTTCCGTTTGCCATCGATGGATTCTCCAAAGCCTAAAGCGGCATATTATAGCGTTCAGATCGGAGGGCAACAGGCGTGCAGCGCGATTCGCGTCCATCGCCAAGGGTGGTCTGGCGCGGCCGGTTGTATCTGGCCGGGCTGGTCCTGATCGTATTCACCGGCGCGCTGCTGCGCCTGCGCGGGCTGGGCGCACGGTCGCTGTGGCTCGACGAATTCTGCACCTGGCACGTCTCACGCATGCCGCTGGGGGCGAGCCTGCGCTGGCCGCCGGAGTTGAGCAAACCTCCGCTGTACCAGTTCTGCCTGCGTCTGTTGACGCCCGATCCGCGGCCGCCCGAGTGGCTGCTGCGCCTGCCGGCCGCCGCATTCGGTACCCTGGTGATCGCGGCGGGCGCGTGGCTGGGCAGGATCTGTGGAGGCCGCCGCACCGCGCTGGCGCTGGCCGCGCTGCTTGCCGCCAACCCGTTGCAGTTCGACTATAGCCAGGAAGCGCGCTCCTACAGCTTGCTGGTTCTGGGCTGCGCGCTCTCCATCACATGCTGGTACCGACTGGTCATGCAGCCCAGCCGGCGCTTTGCGGTGCTGTACGCCGCCGCGACGGTTATGGCCATCCACGCGCACTATCTGGCGACGCTGACGATCACCGCCGAAGTGGCGTGGTGGCTCATCGTCTCCCGCGGCGGGTCGCGGCGCCAGTGGATGCTGCCGGCGGTTGCCCTGGGTGCGGCCGGCGCGCTGTGCACGCCCATCGTGATTCATGTTCTGTGGCGCCGCGCCTCGATGTTCGAGGGCCTGGCCTGGATTCCTGCGGCGACCTGGTCGGGCGCGGCGCGCATTCTGGCAAAGCTGAGTTGCGGCCGTGCGTGGGCGTACATCGTGCTGCCGGTTTCGATGGCGCTATGGGCGTGGATGTCATGGCGGCCGCGTCGCCGGGGAGTCCCGGCGCCATCGTCGGCAAGGAATGCTGCCGCCGCCCTGTTGGTGCTCTGGCTGCTCAGCGCGTGGCTCGGACTCCTGATGATTTCGTGGGTAGCCAATCCGCTCCTGATCGCGCGCTACGCCCTGCCGGCCGCGGTACCGGCGATGTTGTTGCCCCTGCTCGTGGCCGCGCGCCTGCACCGCCACGCGCCGCTGATTCTCGCTGGCGTGTTCTTGATGATAACAGCTCCTGAATGGCTGCGCCACGGCGCGGAGGTGTCACCCGGATTTCGTGAGCTGGTCCAGTATTTGAACGAGCACGCCGATCCGGAATCCTCCATGGTGGCGATTCTGATTGAGAACGTCACGCATCCGGACTGGGCCGACATGCAGCGCCTGGGCTTTGATTACTATCCCTTGCAGCGCTTACCGGTTTGTGATTTGTACTTGGCGGCCGGCGCCGTCGAACGGAACCGTCCGGTGCTGGCCGATCCGCGTACGCTGTACATCGTCGTCTTCCTCGGCGACCCGCTCCCGTTAATCCAAGCCGCCGGCCGCCGCACGTCGGCATTTCGACTCGATGGGCAAACCTACTCCCAGCTTCTGTTCACGCCGTATCGCCTGCTCCAGGTCGCGCCCATCGCGGGCGCCGACGAGCAGTGACTCGACCCGTCTCGATTGGGACCAGCGCGAATCAGTGGGCCTGTGCCTGGAAGTCTCGGGCGGATAGAATAGCGCATGCCACGCCGAATTCCGCCGCGCCGCGTCGCAACCGCTTCGCGGCCCCTCGGGAAGGGGCATCGCTATGCTTCAGTACCAGCACTCAGTTCGTCGTCCCGCACGACGATGCGCGCCTGTTATGCTGCTTCTGCTCAGCGCATTGGGGAGTCGGGCGGCGCACGCGCAGCCGGGCTTCTGCCTGCGGGATGCCAACGGCGATGGACATCCGCTGTTTGGCAACCCGGAGGTGATGCTGAATCCGTTCGTGGATTTGCAGGAACTGCTCTACATGACCCCCGTGTCGGCGGCGGTGGGGGACCTGGACGGCGACGGGGATATCGATGCGGTGGCGACATATGCACAGTGGAACCTGTCGTTTGGACCCGAAACCGACGTTTCGATCATTCTCAATCGCGGCGATGGGACGTTCTTCAACGCGGCCGTCTACGATTGCGGGGACTATCCGACTTCAGTCGCCATCGGCGACCTGGATGGCGACGGGCTGAATGATCTGGCCATCACGAACCGAACGAGCGGGCAGGTCTCGGTGCTGATCAATGCCAGCGCGGCGACGTTTCCAACGCGGGTGAGCTACCCGGTGCAAGCCCGGCCCTGCTCGGTCGTGATCACCGATCTGAACGGCGACGGCCACAACGACCTGGCGGTAGCCAACGCGCAGACGGACAGCGTGTCGATCCTGCTCAATAACGGCGACGGCACCTTCGGACCTGCGACGAACTACTGGCCCTATTTCATTCCCGACATCGGGGGTTTCTTTGGCGACCCCTACGCCTTCGGCGGGCACCGTACATGAGCGCGGCAGACCTGGACGGCGACGGCGACGTTGACCTGGCGGTTCCGGTAGCCGGCGGTGTGTCCGTGCTGCGCAATAACGGCAACGGGACGTTGGCGCCTTTCGTTCTGTACCCGGCCGGCGGTTCGCCGTGGTCCGTGGCGATTGGGGACATGGACGGCGATTGCCACCCCGACCTGGTGACCGCCCAGCAAGGTTCGCAGAGCGTCTCGATACTGCACAACAATGGCGACGGGACGTTCGCACCGGCCGCCGACTACAGCGTCATCTGGGGACCGCCGGGTGCCGTATATTACCCCAGCAGTGTCGCATTGGGCGACTTGGATCACGATGGCGACTTGGACGTAGCGGTCGGCACCGAGAGTTCCTGGGACGACACGGCTGTGCTGCTGAATCAGGGAGACGGCACGCTAGGCCCGCCCGTTCCCCATCACGTGGAAACATGCCCGGGCATCGTCGCCTTGTCCGACTTCAACGGCGATCAATACGTCGACCTAGGCGCTTTCGGACTCGGGTTTGATCGGGACAAGCTCTGCGTGCTGCTGAACGACGGCAGCGGGATCTTGCTCGAGGACCAGAGGAATTACGACTTTTACCATCCGCCGGAGCCCTTCTTCTGGGAACAACCATCGCAGATCGCATTTGCCGATCTTAATGGCGACCATCAAGACGAGATCCTTGTTCTCAACACAGGCTCAGCGACTGTACCAGCCAATGTGGCAGTCTTGCGCAACGCTGGAGGCGGGTCTTTCGAGCCAGCTCAGTATTACCTGCTCTCCGGCTACGACCCGTACTCCATGGCGATTGGCGACATGAATGGCGATGGCGCCACGGACGTCGTCGTCGGCGGGCCGCAAGACCTTTCACTTGCCACGCCGGGGTGGGTAAACGTCCTGTTCAATGATGGCCAGGCGAACCTGACCGCCTCGCCGACGTACCCAGCCGGCGGGCTCCTGATGAATTCACTGAAACTCTGCGACCTGGACAGCGATGGTGATTTGGACGTCGCAGCGGTCAACATCATTTCACACGACTTTTCCGTGCTGCTCAACAACGGAGACGGCGGCCTCGCGGAGCCCATGCTCCAGCCTGCTGGTGTTGCCAGTCCCGAAAGGATCGCGCTCGGTGACCTGGACGCGGACGGCTTCCTTGACCTGGCATTCAGCCGGCCTGGCGGGACACAGCTTGTCGGAATCATGCGCGGGTTGGGAGACGGCACGTTCGAGCCCGCCCAGTTCTATTATCCGTCGCCTCAGGTTTACGATGTAGCGCTCGCCGATTTCGACGCAGACGGGGATCTTGACCTGGCCGTGTCGGGGGGCAACGGTTCGTGGGTGCCGGTTACGGTCACCGTCATGGTTAATCAGGGCGACGGGACGTTTCTGACCGGGCAGTCCATTTGGGCGCCTGGGTTCGCGGGCGCGGGGGCCTTGGCGGTCAGCGATATCAACGCGGACGGTAGCCCCGATATTGCCGTGGTGGTCAACTTCGCCGTTGCTGTCGCCTTCAATTCCAGCGGTGTGCTGAGCGCCCCGCGGGCCTACGGTGTAGGCTACGCGTACGGCACCGGTATCGCCGTAGGTGACTTGAACGGTGACGGCATGGCAGAGCTCGGGGTGCCTAACAACGGCGGCGAGACATTTTCAATCCTGTGGAATCGCGCCTGTCGGCGTCCGGGGGCGGACTTCGACGGCGACGCCGATGTTGACTTGGCGGACTACGCGGTGCTGGCTGCGTGCATTTCCGGGCCAGCCAGCAGTGCGTCGCCCCCCGGCTGCTTCCTTAGATCGCCGCCCGACCCGAACGGCGACGGGCACTCCGACCTGCGCGATTTCGCAATCCTCCAAGACGCGTTCGGCGGCTAGTTACCGGGCGCGTGCGCGCTTGCAAGGCGCCAGCGAGGGTGAGCCGGGAAGCCCGGCTCGCCCCCGTCGTGAAAAATGCCCACCCATCGCAATCAGTAATGGGTGAACAGCTTTCCGGCGGCCACGTCGATCGTGCCACCGTGGAAGTCGAGCGGGTGCCCCGAGCTCCCAGCGGTGAAGTTTTCATTCACCTTTAGGTTTCCGTTGTCGAGGCTGAGCAGTCCGCTCGTCGTGATCGCCTTGTTAATCTGGATCTCGTTCACGCCGCTGCCGGCGAGCATGAAGAAGTTGCCCTCGAGCGAGTTCACAGTATTGATGCTCGAATCGAACTTCAGCTTGCCGCCGTTGATTGTGCTCCAGTTCGCAAGGTCGTTGTCGGTCAGCTCATAGGGCTTGATCAGGATCGTCCCGCCGGAGACGTCGCCCCAGACCGTGCCCTGGTTATCGAAGTTTCCGCCGCTGCCGCTGGTAATTGTGAGCTGACCTCGGATGCTGTCCTTGTTGATCAGCGCGATGCTCGCGGCGATATTGATCTCCGCGAGGTCGGCGAAACCGCGAACGGTGCCGGACTCAAACGTGTGGGTGATGGACACCAAAGCCAGCGTGGCCTTGTGCGAGGACCCGGAGCCAGCGTTCATGAGCTTGGTGGTGCCCATGTAAGACGACAGATTCGTCGAGCCGCTGCCAAGCGTTAGCGTCGCGTCCTGCGTGCTGCTGGGCGGCGTAACCTCGATCGCCGTCCCGTTGTTCGTGACGGTACGCGCGACGGCACTTGTGTCGGTCACCTGCGCTGTCTTGCCGCTGCAGATGACGACGTCGTCGTTAGCGGTGGGCGGCGCGCTCGGGTGGTTCGTACCAGCGCAGCCATCAAGCGTCCAA
>DASXUA010000267.1:0-7268 GCA_036505095.1 Phycisphaerae bacterium | reverse complement strand
GATCCCGGTAACACGCTTCGTCGGCCCGACTTCTTCCCAGCCGCTCGCGCTGACCGCAGACAATGCGTTTCTCGTGGTGGCCAACCCGGACAACAACAGCGTGAGCTTCTTCGACGTTCGCAGCGACAAGAATCGTAAGGTGGCGGAAGTGCCGGTGCAGATCGAGCCCAACGGCGTCGCGTTCATGCCGGACGGCACGAAGGCCTATGTGGCCAATACCGTGAGCGGTACTGTCAGCGTCATCAAGACCAACATCGCCAACGGCATCATCTCGCGCCCGACGCTGCACATCCCTGTGGGCACCGAACCCTATGGGCTCGCGCTGACGCCCAACGGCAAGAAGCTCTACGTAACCAACGCTCGCTCGAATTCCGTATCGGTGATCGATACGACGACCGACACGGTAACGAAGACGATTCAGGTCAATGCCGAGCCGCGAGGTCTGGCCATCACCAACGACGGTGATGCGGATGATCTCGATGAGACCGTCCATGTGACGCACTTCCTGTCGTTCCCGCAGTTCGGCAAGGTCGATGGCCAGGACGACGCCAAGGCTGGGCGGGTCAGCGTCTTGTCCACCGCGACGGACACCGTCATTGCAATCATAACGGTGAATCCGATTGCCGATACCGGATTCAAGGCGACGGGCGACGCGCTCGCGCGTATTCCTCCCGGCGACCCCTCCAATCCGGCGAATTTTATATTCACCACCGGCGCGTACCCCAACCAGCTTAATAACATCGCCGTCAAGGGGAACTTTGCCTACGTGCCCAACACCGGAGCGTCGCCCAACGGACCGGTGCGTTTTGACGTCAACACTCACAGTCTGCTGTCGGTGCTCAACCGGGGCACCAATCTCGACACCGGGCAAACCATCAACATGCACGCCGCCGTGAAGGCCCAGACAGGCGTCCCCAAGCTCTTCATCACCCAGCCATGGGCGATTGCATTCAAGAACGGGCCGAACGAGGGTTACGTGATCAGTGCAGCTAGCAACCATGTGGTGAAGCTGGCCGTGAACCCGGCGACCGGTGCGGCCGCCGTGCAAAGCGATCCCTCGGATCCAACCCGCGTGTTGCAGGTCAAGGTCGGCAAGAATCCACGCGGCATCGTCGTCAACGGATCCGATACGCGTGCATACGTGATGAACTACGTCTCACGCGACGTCACGGTGATCAACCTGACCGGCGTGTCCGAGACCATCATGGCGACGATGCGCTCGGCGGCTCTCCCAGCCCTCGGCACGCTCGCGGATACGATTCACATCGGCAAGGAACTCTACAACACCTCGATCGGCGTTTTCGATCCGGCACCGGCGACCACGATCCCTATCACCGGACGCATGTCCAATAACGGCTGGGGGGCGTGCGCCGCCTGCCATACGCCGTTCGCGACGAGCGACAATGTGGTATGGATCTTCGCCGCGGGTCCGCGCAGGACGATTCCGCAGCACACCGACTTCGACCAAACCGATCCGACGCGCAGCAAGATGCGCCCGCTGAACTGGTCTGCGAATCGCGACGAACAGGAAGACTTCGAAAACAACATACGCGCGGTGTCCGGTGGCCTGGGCATTATCGTGCTAGCCGACGGCATCACGCAGGACACGAACACGCCCGACTTGTTGGGCGTAGCGAACGGCGGCCGCAACCAGCTCAAGGTGCGGGGCATCGGCGGCTGGGACGCGATCAAGGCCTTTGTACAGTTCGGCATCCGCGCGCCGATCTCACCAGTCCCGAAGACCGAATCGGACGTGCTCGCGGGTCGAGCGCTGTTCATCTCCGCGAACTGCCAGCAATGCCACGGCGGACCACAATGGACCACCGCAAGGATCCGCTTCACTCCGCCGCCTGCGGCGGGACAGGTCAATGCCGGCGGGGAACTGTTTGCTGAATTGAGGAACGTCGGTACTTTTAATCCAACCGCGTTCAACGAAGTCCGTCAAAATGGAGCTCCGCCTCTCGGCGCGAACGGCTTCGTGCCGCCGTCGCTACTGTCGATCCACGCATTTCCGGAAACCTTCCTCCATAACGGCTCGGCAAGTTCGCTCGGCGACGTGCTCAATAACGTCACCCATCGCAGTGCCGGAACCAGTGGGGTCGACACATTGACCAACGCGGCGGACCGGGCGATAGTGGCGAAGTTTCTGCTCTCGATCGACGCTGCGTCGACGCCAATCCCCTAGAACCCGGAGCTGCCAAGGCAGGAACTGCTCAAGGAGCGGCGGCCACACCGCGTCCCGGATTACAAGGCCATGCCGGCCGGGACCTTGTCGCAGACGGCTCCTCAGACGGGTCCGCCGCGCCGCGTATCCGCCACGTGCATCCTCACCTGCGAAGGCGTGGCTGCCTACTGCGCCGCTTACGCGCCCTTGTAGTGCCCCGACTTGCCGCCGGATTTTTCCAGCAGCCGCACATTATCGATGCGCATGCCGCGGTCGACGGCCTTGCACATGTCGTAGATCGTCAGCAGTCCCACGGCAGCCGCCGTCAGCGCCTCCATCTCGACGCCGGTGCGGTCCATCGTCTCTGCGACAACCTCGATCAGCACGGCGCTGTCCGGCTCGTCGAGCGTGAAGTCGACAGCGATGCGCGTAAGGGGCAACGGATGCGCCAGCGGAATGAGCTCCGCGGTACGCTTGGCCGCCTGGATCGCGGCGATGCGGGCTGTGCCCAGCACGTCACCTTTTTGCGCCGAGCCGGCGCGGATCAGCGCGAATGTCTCGGGCCGCATCGCAATGCGGCCGCCGGCGCGCGCGAGCCGGCGCGTGATCTCCTTGCCGGCGACATCGACCATGTGTACCTGCCCTGCCGCGTCGAAATGGGTAAAATGTGAGCGCTGCCCCGCCATCGCCCGGTCGTCACTCTGTCTTTGCGCCAGAAACTTTCCGCCAGCCGCGGCCATCATAGCACCATGTTCTTGACACCCCCGGTCCCTCGCACGTCGCGCCGCTCGCTCGCCGCAATGGTGGCTTGGATCGCGGTTTCTCTAGCGACGACGTCCTTCGCGCAGCAGAACCTGCCCGAGCTGGGCGATCCCTCGGCGGCATTCCTGTCCGGCGCGCAGGAGCGCAAGCTCGGCGAGAGCGTGATGCGGCAGATCCGCGGCAGCGGCGGCTATCTCAACGACCCGGAGGTGAACGGCTACCTCAACGAGGTCGGCAACCGCCTGGTGACGGCGATTCCCGGAGCGCCGTTCGACTTCGAGTTCTTCGCGATGGCCGATTCCTCGATCAACGCGTTCGCCCTGCCCGGGGGTTTCGTCGGCCTGAACACGGGATTGATCCTGCTCGCGCAAAGCGAATCCGAGCTGGCGTCGGTGCTGGGACACGAAATAACGCACGTCACGCAGCACCATATCGCACGCGGCATCGGCAATCAGCGCGATGCCGTGCTGATGGCCCTGGGCGCCATTGCGGCGGCCGTCCTCGCCTCGCGCTCGAAGTCCTCGTCGAGCGGGGACATGACGCAGGGCGCGATAGCGGCGGCGCAGGGGCTTGCACTGCAGAGCCAGATCAGCTTCACGCGCCAGAACGAAGAGGAAGCCGACCGCATCGGATTCGAGCGCATGGTCGCCGCCGGATTCGACCCCGCGGCGATGGCGACTTTCATGGAGCGTCTGCAACGCTCTACCCGTTTCGTCGAAGGCAATGCGCCGAACTATCTGCGGGATCATCCGGTCACCTACCAGCGGATCGCCGAAGCACAGGCGCGCGCGCAAGGCAAGCCGTTTCGCCAGGTTCCGGACTCGCTCGACTTCCATATGGTACGTGCGCTGCTGAAGAGCTACGAGGGAACGCCCAGGGACGCGGTTCTTTTCTTCGAGGACGCGATCGCCGAACGCAAGTTCAACAACGAAATCGCCGCGCACTACGGATTGGTCGCGGCGTTGCTGCGCGCGCAGGATTTCAAGCGTGCGCAAAAAGAGCTCTCGGCGCTGGAGAAGACCGCGCCGCCGCATCCGATGATCGAAGGTATGGCCGGACAGGTGCTCACGCAATCGGGCCAGCTCCAGGCGGCAATCGTCCGCTACCAGGCAGCGTTGGTCCGCTATCCACGCAAGATGCAGCTCGTCTACGACTATCCGGACGCGCTGTTGAAGGACAATCAGGCGGCGAAGGCGGTTGCCTTCCTGTCCGATCAATTGCAGCGCTTTCCCTCGGACGGCCCTCTGCATCAGCTCGCCGCGCGCGCCTACGCCGCCCAGGGCAAACAGCTGCTGCAGCATCAGCACCAGGCGGAGTTGTATGCCTGGCAGGGTAACTTGAAGGCCGCGGTCGTGCAGCTCGAGCTGGCGCTCAAGGCCGGCGACGGCGACTTCTACCAGATCTCCGTCGCGGAAAGCCGGTTGCGCGCGGTCCGGCAGGAACTGGCGGATCAGGAAAAGAACGCCTCCGGCCACGGCCGCACCGGCATCACCCGCGCTCTGCCGGTCGCCGGCGCGAGACGCCCGAAGGCTACGCTCCCTTCTGTGGAATGAACCTCAGCGCAATGCCGTTGTTGCAATAACGCAGACCGGTCGGTGGCGGGCCGTCATCGAAGATATGGCCCTGATGGCCGCCGCAGCGGACACAGTGATATTCGGTTCGCGGTGCGATCAGTTTGAAGTCTTGTTTGGTGGCGAGGCTTCCCGGGATCAGGGTGAAAAAGCTCGGCCAACCAGTGCCGCTGTCGTATTTCATCTGCGACGTAAAAAGCGGCAAGGCACAACCGGCACAGACAAATATCCCTGCCCGTTTCTCGCCGTTGAGCGGGCTCGAAAACGGGTATTCGGTGCCTTCCTGTCGCAAGACCTTGAACTGAGCCGGCGTCAGCAGCTGCTGCCATTCCGTTTCGGTTTTGCTGATCGGTGTCGCCGTCGCCGCGACATCGGCGCCGGGAGCGAGCAGCTTCTTCCAGTTCTGCTGGATTTCGGCCACGGATCCGCCGCCGGCGGCGGCAAGGCCCTGCCGCGGCAGCGCCCATGCCAGCGGCATGGCCGGCAGCACCATCAGGAAACTGCGTCGTTGCATCGTGTCCTCCTTCTTCTTAAGACGGGGTCGAGCCGATGAAATTCATCCGCTCGATCCAGAGTCGCGCCGCCAGTCCGCTCCTTACAGTTGTGGCAGATTTTAGGACCACAGATCAACGGGCTGATTTTGCGTCATTTTGCCCGCTGCGAGCCGCGCCGGCAACCGCCTGACGTGATGACCGGACCTGTAACTTTCTACAGTTGACAGCCCCGTGCGCAGGAATACAGTCGCTTTAGACGCCCGGAACAGGGCGCACTTCATCCCATGCCTTGGGGGAGGAACGATGAAGATTCTCATCATGACCCGTTATCGGCGTCCAGCGGAATCCGCAGCGGTCCAGTAAGTCCTGTTTCTCCCTCTGCAATCGGTTAGTGGACGTCCGAACTCAAGAAGCGAGGCAAGGAGTGGACGCCCAGGAACCGGCAACGGATCGAGCGCACACTTGAACGGGAAGTGTTCCCGCTGATCGGCCCCCTGCCCATCCGCAGGGTAAGTGCGGCGCACTTGCTGGCGATCATGCAGAAGATCGAAACTAAGGGTTCGCCGACCGTAGCAGTGCTGTTCCGGCAGTGGGCCCAACGCATCTTCAACTATGCCATCGCCACCCTGAAGGCGGACGCCCAACCCGGCCGCCGGCGAGATTCGCAACGCAGTCGCGCCGCCCGCGACCAAACGCCACCCCGCCCTTACCCGCCAAGACATACCGGCACTCGATACGGCGCTGCTTGGGTACACGGGCGAGCGGACCACCGTGATTGCGCTGCGCCTACTCATGCTGACGTTGGTGCGGTCAATCGAGCTCCGCGGCGCCGAGTGGTCAGAATTCGACTTGGACCGGGCCGAGTGGCACGTTCCAGCCGGCCGCATGAAGATGGGGGAGGCGCACATCGTCCCGCTGTCACGGCAGGCTATCGCGCTGCTCAAGGAGCTACAGAAGCTTACCGGCCGCCAGCGGTTCCTCTTCCCCAACGCCCGGCGTCCGGGGGCGTACATGGCCGCAACGACATTGAACGCCGCTCTCGTCAGGCTCGGCTACTACCGCAGGTTCTCGCCGCATGGCTTTCGAGCCACGGCAAGCACAATGCTTAATGAGCTTGGCGTGCGGCCAGACTGGATCGAGCGGCAGCTGGCGCACAAGGATCGCAATCAGGTGCGCGCCGTATACAACCGGGCGCAATACCTAGCCGAGCGTCGCCTGATGATGCAGCAGTGGGCTGACTTGCTCGACGAGTACGCGAAGGGTGATGGAAAAGTCGTCCCCGGCAAATTTCGGCAGACCGGATGACCTGAATGTAAAACCGTCCCGGCGGATCCGGGGAAAAACGGGCACCGCCCGGCGTTGCACCCGCCGGGCGAGCCCTAACCACAGTGAAAGGAACCTTCACAATGGCTAACTTCAAGCATAGCACTGATTCCACGGGTTTCCGCGACGTCGAAGCAGAGCCGCAAAACACAGTAACGTTAGCCGAACTTGCTGCATTGGAAAGCTACGGCGTCGGCGGCGAGCTGGGACACTCGCGAGCGGAAGCTTGGATCGCCAACCCCAATCGTTCCAACCCACGTTATGGCGGCACGCTTCAGCACGTTCTACTGGACTACGCGCAACGCTTCGCTAACGCCATCAACGAAGTTGAACGCGCTCAAGTTAAGGGTGAAATCGTGGGCTTCTCGTATCGGGTCGAATGCCCTGCGCACGCGCTAGAACTCCAAGCAATTGCGTCCGCGCGGCGCAACGTGCCAACGCCTTGCTGGCGAACGCGGGTGCATTGAGGCGACCCCTTGCAGACATTTAAGAAGCCCCTTCGGGGCTTCTTTGTATCCTCGCTGTTGCCAGCAGAGCCCCATCTACGTAGCGAGAGCGACGAGATCAGGGCTATTCAGAA
Source organism: Phycisphaerae bacterium (assembly GCA_036505095.1). Classification (GTDB taxonomy): domain Bacteria; phylum Planctomycetota; class Phycisphaerae; order UBA1845; family UBA1845; genus DASXUA01. The sequence goes on along the minus strand of DASXUA010000267.1, from coordinate 374 downwards.
GTTCGTATCCAATCTGCCGCAAAGCGACGTTGTGCCGGTGGCGTCGGCTTGGCGTCGATCCAATCCAGCAACTTGGCCAGCACCGGTACGCGCGCCTCAAGCTTCACTTCTTTGGTGAACATCGGGACGTGCTTGATCCCGGCCTCGCCACCGATCTCCATACCACCGGCAAGCTCCACGACCTTGACACTAGCGATGCACCGCTTGAGATCGTCTGGCCAGAGCCGAGGCGGTATCAGAGCGCCCTTGTCGTCGAACACCCGCGACAAATCGGCGTCGGCGATGTTCTTCATACGTTCCAATACCCACACGGCATCGATACCGGCTGCGCGTGTGTATGCCTCGGTGCGTCGCGCAATCTCCGCAGCAACGCT
>DASXUA010000266.1:0-6904 GCA_036505095.1 Phycisphaerae bacterium | reverse complement strand
CCGAATCGCCAGGTGGTGGTAACGTATCTGGAGCGCCTTTCGCCTGAAAAGCACGCGCGTCTGGCACGGTTGATGGATAAGAGCGATGCCGGGACGCTGACCTCGGCCGAACGCGCGGAACTGAAACGGCTGGGCCGCGAGGTGGATGAGATGCTCCTCGCGAATTCGAAATCACTCGCACAGGCGATGCGACCCGAGCTTTTCGATTCTCGCGGACAACCGGTGCGGCATCGGCTGCGAGGCGCGGCGCGCCAATCCGTCAGGCGCTCCCCGGTCGCGCGTCGGCGGTCAAAGTGAGCGCCTGGGTTTCGGCAGCGCTGGCAGCCGAAGTGGCGGCCCGCGCTGGCGGACGCTGCGAGTACTGCCACGCACCTCAGATTCTCATTGGACAGGCCTTCCACATTGACCACATCCTGCCGCAATCCAGAGGCGGACGTTCCGAATCGGCCAACCTGTGTCTCGCCTGCTCGCACTGCAACATAGCCAAATCAGGTCGGTCCGAAGCGCGTGATCCGCGCACGGGCCGCGTGGTGCGCCTCTTCAACCCGCGACGCGACCTCTGGACAAAGCACTTCCCCTGGAGTCCCAACGGGACAATGTTGATTGGTAAGACCGTCATCGCCCGAGCCACGGTTTCGGCGCTGGATATGAACGCTGAACTCCTCCGTGCTGCGCGGCCGTTCTGGCGCTGGGCCGGACTTGTTCCGTGACCTGTCACTGACCGACCCTTTGCCCATTATGATGCGCGTATGAAGGAAGGACCGGTGGATCAGTCACGCCTCGACCAGCAAGCGATCATCGTGATTGGCGGCGGAATTAGTGGGCTGGCGGCGGTAAATCGGTTGATCGAGTTGCAGCCAGAGCGTATGCCGATCACGCTGTTGGACGCAGCCCCGCGCGTGGGCGGCATCATTGCCACGGCGCGGCATGAGGGCTTCCTGATCGAGGCTGGGCCGGATTCGTTCATCACCCACAAGCCCGCCGGCATCGAATTGTGCCGGCGGCTGGGATTGACCGGGCAGCTCATTCAAACGAACGGCGCCTTTCGCCGGACCTTCATCGTGCGTGCCGGAAAACTCGTCCCCGCACCGGATGGGTTCCAACTCTTGGCGCCGACCAATTGGAAGGCATTCATCAAATCGCCGCTGTTCACCTGGCGTGGGAAGGCGCGCATGGCGCTGGATCTGCTCATACCGCGCGGGCGTGGTGCTGGCGATGAGAGCCTGGGATCGTTTGTACGGCGGCGCTTCGGGCGCGAGGCGCTGGAGCGCGCCGCGCAGCCACTGGTCAGCGGCATCTACACGGCCGATCCGGAGCGGCTCAGTCTGGCAGCGACCATGCCGCGCTTCCTCGAAATGGAGCAGCGGCATCGCAGCATTATTCGCGCTCTGCGGCGCGAAGCCGCCGCAGCGAACAGCGGAGGCGCGGGCGCGGCCGGCGTGCGGTACAGTCTATTCGTCTCCTTCCGTGAAGGCATGCAATCGCTGGCTGATGCCCTCGTCGCCCGACTTCCGCGTGGCGCCGTCCGCTGCAACCTCGCGGTGCGCGCAGTGCGGCTCGGCGCACGCGGGCGCTGGTCGATCGAAATTGACGACGGACAGCAACTGGAGGCTGGCGCCGTTATTCTCGCCGCGCCGGCGTTCGCAATCGCTCAGATGCTGGAGGGGCTCGATGCGGAACTGTCGCGCGAGCTGGCGGCAATTGACTACGCCTCGGCCGCCACGATCAATCTGGTTTACGAACGCGATGCTATCGGTCATCCGCTGGACGGGTTCGGATTCGTCGTTCCCGCGACCGAGCGGATGACCACGCTGGCCTGTACCTTCAGCAGTGTCAAATTCGCCGGCCGCGCGCCTGAGGGGAAGGTGCTGCTGCGCGCCTTCGTTGGCGGGGCGATGAATCCGGAGTCCCTCGAGCTGGACGACGAAGGCATGGTGGCTTGCGTGCGCGGCGAACTGCAGCGCCTGCTGGACATTCGCCGCGCACCGTGGCGGGCGATTGTCTCGCGTTGGCCGCGCTCCATGCCGCAATATCCCGTCGGGCATCTGGAGCACGTCGCCCGCATTCGCGCGCGGCTGGCGCACCATCACGGTCTGTTTCTAGCCGGCAATGCTTACGGCGGCGTCGGAATCCCTGACTGCATCAGCAGCGGCGAAGCCGCGGCCGAAGCAGCGCTGGCCTGGCTGACGATGCGTGGCATGCGTTCACGCGAAGCGGGTAAGCATGCCGGAACCTAAAAACGCCGACATGGTCACCCGGGCTGAAGCCCGTGAGACCATGCCACCCGCCTGGGTGCTGAGAGCCAGTCGCGACGATCTGAACCCTGAACCCTTTCGTATCGCCTGCCCACCCTGCCTGCGATAAAATCCGCCAACCATGTACCGTTCGACCCTCTCTTGGTGGACCCCGCACTCGTGAGCGCCCTCGTCCGCACATTGCCCTTGCCGCCCGGCTTGAACCCCGAGCAGCGCGAGCAACTGCAGCGCGGCCTTACGCTGGCGCTGCGCAAGCAGGCCAGCGCGTCGGCCGCCTCACCGCGCATCGCCGCCGCCAGCACCTTCGCGATCGAAGACCGCGCCATCCGTTTCGAATACCGCACGGAAATCCGCCGCACCCTCAGCGAAGCGCTCGCCGCCGCGCCGCCGCACGGCGAGCAACCCTGGCCCGAGGAGCGTCTGCTGCAATGGGCCTATCAATTATGCCAGGCCTTTCTGGTCGCCTATCCGCCCGACGAGGCCCCTTATCTGCCGCATGGCGGCGTCACGCCCGATTGCATTCTGTGGGACGAGAATGATGAATTGCTCGTCACCGATTTCGGCGTGGCCCAGGCCTTTCTGGCAGCCGCCAAGCGCAGCGCCGACTTCCGACTGGAGCGCATCGCTGCCTATGTGCCGCGCGAGGTCTGGGGCAAGCCTGAGGAAGTCACTCAGCAGGCCGACATCTTTGCCGTCGGAACGATTCTTTACCAACTGGCTACCAGCAATCACCCGTATGGCGTCGATTCGCCCGATCCGGACCTGTGCCGCTTTCGCCTCATGACGGAGTTACCCGTCGAAGCGACGCGCTGGCGCACCGACCTCACGCCCGAGTTCGCCCAACTTCTCCAGCAGATGGTAAGCAGCGGCCTGGCCGATCGCCGCAAGAGCTTCGCAGAAGTGGCCAGAGCCATCGAACAGATGGCGCCAGCCGTCGTCCGACCACGGCCAGCCGACGTTGGGGGGCGGGCGTCCCGCCCGCCGGCGGGCGAGACGCCCGCCCCCCGGGGTGAGGCTCCTGCCGAGCTAGTTCGCCCGGCACGGGGAGAACAGGTTCCGGGCGAGCCGCCACCGGAGGACCGCGCGCGGCAGACCCTGCGGCTGCCCGAAGCCGATGCGGCCGCGGAGGCCGAGCGGCTCAAGCGCGCCGCGTCCCTTCGTCAGCAGGAGGCCCAGCAGCGCGCCGAAACCTCCGAAGTCCGCCGCCGGCTCGACGAGGAGCAGCGCCGGATCGAGGAGCTGCGCGACCGTGAGCGCGAAGAGGCGCTCCGGCGCGAAGCCGAAGCACTCGCCGCTGCCCGCGAGCGCGCCGCGCTCCGGCATGACTGGCTCCGCCGGCACGTGCTGCACCTGCTGGCCGCCGTAATTCTGCTGGTCGGCGGCGCTTTTGCATTCTGGATTCTGCAGACGCGCGCCCGCAACGACCAGATCTTTTCAGCCGCCGGCCAGGCCTGGCAAAGCGCGTTGCGCAGCGTTCTAGCCGGCGGACAGAACGTGAGCAGCCTCGAACGCCTGGGCATTCCCAAAGAAACCTTGCAATCACTTTCCGAGATCCTGCGGCGCGCGGACCAGCCTCCGGAGCAGGTCACGCTGCTGGCGCGCGGGAGCGGTCTGACGCACCAGGGCGGTAGCGTGCGGATCACCGCGGGCAAAGAACTGTTCGTGGTGCCGGCTCAGGTTGAATCTCCGGGCGGTCTGCGCGCCCGCCCTACACAAGATCAGATCAAGGAACTCCTCGAGAACGCCTCCGACTTACAACTTACCCGCGAACGGAACGCGCTCGACCGGCGTCTGAGCGAGTTTCAGGACGCCATCAACGAATGCAAGCTGCTCAGCGACCTGGCCGACCGCATCCATTACGATCGGGGCGAACTGCAACGGGCGCTCGGCTGGCTATACCGCTTCCCGGACCAGAAGGTGATCCGACTGTACCGGCGTGCGCTGCCCGATCGTCCGGACCAGCCGGCCAACGTCGAGTGGCGCGTGCTCGAACCGGGAACCCAAGGGCTGCTCATCGCGAACGTGGCAGGACAGATCTCCTATCGTGAAGGTGATCGGCCGATAATCGAGCCCATCACCGCGGCCGAGCCGCCGAAACATCGCGAGTGGTGCGTCCGCCAGACGACCGATCCGTTGAAGGAGGCCTTCGACAAACGGGACGCGTCGATCTTCGCGCGCATCGCCCACGCTGACCCCGAAGAGGTCGGGCGCCTATTCGGCTGGCTCCGCGACTGTGCCGATCCGCGTCTGTGGTTCGGGGCTCTGAGTGAGGATGCTACCGTCCCGGCCGAATGGCGTTTCGAGGTCCGCTGGACTGACAGCGGGCCCGCCTCACCGGTCTCGATCCCCGCCACGCTCGCTTTCAGTCCGCACGACTGGACGCTGACCGATGCGCAGGGCCTGATCCTTCCCGATCCACCCCCGGTGCTGCGCGCCGTCGAGTTCGTTCGTCGCACCATTCCAGACCTTAACGCCCTGGTACGCAGCACGGCGCCGCCGCCCGGTGAAACCCTTGGCCGCGGCGGTCCGTCCTTCGCCGATATTGCCCAGTCCTTGCGACAGATGGATATTGCCGAGTTGCAGGGCATCGGCGTGGAGAATCCGGCTTTCGATCACGCCCGCGCTGAACTGCGCGTCAGCCTCAAACCATTGGGCGCCGACGAGTGGGTGCCGCAGACTCTGACGTTCGACTTCTCGTCCGGATCGGACGTGCCCGACTACAAAGGCCCGCCCGATCACATTCTCTGGACGCAGAGCGCCATGCCTCCGGGCTTCAGGAATGCGTGGGAACAGCTCCGCGACGCCCGTTGGGAACTCGCCGTCATGCAGCGTGTGCTGGCCGCGCTGCCGCCCGAGATCAGCCCCGCGCAGCAGCAACAGCTTGAGGATTGGGTCGCGGTCGTCGCAACGCTGGTCCCGGATTTTCGTGCGGCGCCGGACGCCGACTGGTTCGCGGGCTTGCCCGATCGCATCACGCGCGACCTCGGCAGTCGCGAACCGGCCGTGTTTCGACTGGTCAAGGTCCCGTCAGCCGATGCGCGGCCCGCATTGGCTTATGTCATGCAGCGCGCCGTCCTGCAGGCCGAGTATCGCGCCCACGCCGCGGCCGCGCCGCTCATCATTCCAAGCGTCGAAGCCTTTCTCACCGACCACCAGCCGCGCCCGCTGATCGACGACCCCGCGGTGACCGGTGTCACCTATGACGAGGCCTCATCGTTTGCCGAATCGCTGAGATGTCAACTCTGCTCCGCGGCCGAATGGCGCGCACTGCATCATCTCAGCGACAAGACGGGATTGGACTTCGATACCGGGGGAGTTTTGGAGTGGTGCCGCAGTACAGCCGCGTCCACGGATGATGGCTCGGCCGCGGTGATCGGTCACTCCTGGCTGGAGACCGCGCTGAACCAGTTCATCGCCTCCGCGCCTGCGCCCGATGAAACAACGAAGCAGCCAAAATCGCGACCCGACCCGACCATCGGATTCCGCCTGTCCATCCCGCTCAAGCTCTCCCCCGATATTCTCAAGCCGCCCAGATAACCAAGCCGCTGTAGCGTCGGGGCTTGTCCCCGGCGCCTCGCGCAAGCGCCGTCGGTACTTCCTGAACCCTGAACCCAGAACCCCGAACCCTTTACTTAGGCTCTTCCGGCTTCTCGTCTTCGGCCAGCTTCTTCTGAATCGCTCCGCGCCGGAACGTCATCTTGGTGTTCGTGGTCTCGTCGACCTTCACAACGACTTCGTTCTCCTTGACCGACACCACCGTGCCGATGATGCCGCCGATCGTCATCACGCGGTCATTCTTTTTGATGCCCGCCAGCAGGTCCTTCTTTTTCTGCTGTTCGCGTTTGTTGCCGCGCATCATCAGGAAGAAATACAGTCCGACGAACAACAGCATGCCGATCCACAGAACCTGCGGTGGCATGCCGCCAGCCGGTTTAGTCGTTTGAGCCAGGATCGAGATCACGTCCAATGTGCCGCTCCTTTGGGTGCCATCGCTATCCGGGTGCGCCGTGCAGCGGCGCCTTCGGCCGCGCCGCCGCCACGGGGAACTCTTGCGTGATTTTCGCGAGGTTTCCCCGCCGAATCAATTCCCGAATTCGCCCCATCAATCGCTGGTAAAACCGGAGGTTATGAATCGACGCCAGGATCGGCCCCAGCATCTCCCCCGCCATGAAGAGGTGCCGTAGGTAGCCGCGACTGAAGCGCCCGCACGTATAGCAGTCGCAGCCCGCTTCCAGCGGCTCGCGCGCCTCGCGATGCCGCTCGTTGCGCATTCGTAACGGTCCGTTCGCGGTGAAGACGTATGCGTTCCGCGCATTGCGCGTCGGCAGCACGCAGTCAAACATGTCGATCCCGCACCGCACCGCCTGCACGATATCCCACGGCATACCCACACCCATCAAGTAGCGCGGGCGATCGGCAGGCAACTCCGGCGCGACCGCCGACAGCACGTCGACCATCTCTTCGCGCGTTTCACCGACCGAAAGCCCGCCGATGGCATAGCCATCAAAGCCGATCTCGATCAACTCCACCGCGCAGCGCCGCCGCAGGTCCAGTTCCAGCCCGCCCTGCACAATCCCGAACAGCCACTGTGGGGGGCGGGCGTCTCGCGCGCCGGCGGGCGAGACGCCCGCCCCCCACGCCGAAACGCC
>DASXUA010000265.1:0-3325 GCA_036505095.1 Phycisphaerae bacterium | reverse complement strand
ACGCGGCGATCAGCCCGGGGAATTCCGGCGGACCGCTGGTCAACACCGCCGGTGAGGTGGTCGGCGTCAACACGCTGGGCGTGACCGGCGGCGGCGATATGGGGTTTGCCATTCCTTCGGCCGTCGTGCGGCAGATCGCCGAGCACATCCGCACGTGTGGCCAGGTGCGCTGGAGCTGGACCGGATTGCAGCTTCAACCTCTGCGCGATTTCAATCGCAACACTTACTTCGACGCGACGAAGGGCGTGATGATCGCCGGGACCGATCCGGACGGCCCGGCGGCCAGCGCCGGCGTGCAGCCGCTGGACCGCCTGCTCAAGATCAACGGCCGAGCGGTGACGGCGATGACCGAAGAAGACCTGCCGGTGATTCGGCGGGAGCTGGGTTTTCTGCCGAAGGATACACCCGCGACGCTCGAACTGGTGCGCGGGAGCGAAACGCTGACGTTGGCATTGACGCCCCGCGAGAAGGGGAAGGTCGAGGGCGATGAGCTGGACTGCCCGCGCTGGGACTTCACGGTCAAGACCATCAATCAATTTGATACTCCGGATTTGCACTTCCAGCAAAAGAAGGGCGTGTTCATCCACGGCATCAAGCAGCCGGGCAATGCGGCCACCGCCGGTCTGCGCGTGCATGATATCATCGTCAGCATCGACGGGCGCAACATCGCCTCGCTCACCGAGGCGCGCTGCGCATACGAGAACGCCTTGAAGGAGCGCGCCGATCAGCGCGTGACCGTCACCGTGCTGCGGAACGGCTTGCCGCGGCAGTTGGTTCTGGATTTTTCCCGCAACTACGAAAACGAATGACCCGCGATCAAGGAGTTTGCCCGATGCAGCGCCGGATGTTTGCATTGCCCGTGATTATTGCCGCCTGCGCTCCATGGGTTTTCGCCGCGGAGCCCGCGCCCATCAAGTCCGCGGTGGCCGCGATGGACGCAGTCGCGCCCGGCCTGGTGAAGGTCGAGTACGAGCTGATGTACAGCGAGGGCCAGGCGCCCAGCGCCACCGGCTGGGCGGAGCGCTGCCCGAACTGCGGAGCGTATCACGGCGGCGATGCGGCGGCGCTGGTGGAGAACGAGCGTCCGCTCGAAGAGACCGGGTACCTGGTCGCGCCCGACACGGTAGTGACACGTGATCCGGTGATTCATCCGCGCTTCATTCGCGCGATCCGCGTTCGCTATCGCGAGCAGGTGGTGCGCGCCGACGTGGCGGCGCTGGGCGAGCATCAGCCGGCATTGGTCCTGGCACTGCACGGTAGTTTGGAGGGTGCGCGGCCGATCGAATTCTCGGCCGATGCCCAGCCCCCGTTCACACTCGTCGGATACGCGCTGGATGACGGCATCTGGAAAACCTTCGCCCAGTCGCTGCCCGCCACGACCGTACGCAATGAAGCCGGTGAGGTGGGCATGTCCGTTGACAGACGGGGACTGATTGTCGGCGCGGACAACAAGCCCGTGGGCCTGTGCCTGCAGGAAACTTTGCCACTTCCGGACGGGCGCAACTGGTCACCCATGTATTGGCCGCTCGCGACCGCCGCCGACATGCAGGAACGGATCAAGGGCGTCCGCGAGCGCTGCGCGCGCGGCATCCTGCACGTCTCGCTCGGATTTCGCAGCCCACCTAAAAAAACATCCGTATCTTATGACGATGGCGACCGCGAGGAGGTCACGCGGCTGGACGTGCTGGGACTGCTGTGCGACGACCATTCGGTGCTCGTGCTCGCGCCGCTGAAGCCCCGGACCACCGCGCGGCTCGAACGCATCACGGTTCATCCGCTGCAGGGCGAAGCCGTGAGTGCGCGTTTCAAGGTCGCGCTGGCCGATTATGGTGGTTTCGTGGCTGAACTTGAAACGCCTCTGGAAGGCGCCCTCACGCTTTCCGGCGATCCGATCGAGGACATGCGCGACGAGTTGTTGTCCGCGGCGGAGATCAGCATGCAGGGCGAACAGCGCGTCGCCTACTTCGGCCACGGCCGCATCCCGACTTTCACCGTCGGTTGGCGCCGGCAGGTACTGCCCGAGATTCCCGGCGAAAATGGCAACCTGTTTTTGTTTGATGATGATGGTCAGTTGGTCGCCCTGCCGGTCCAGCGGCGCACGCGTGTCTCGCTCGACCCGTACGCCGCGGATAAAGGCGAAACGCTGATGCTTCCGGCCGCGCGCCTGGCGCAGATCCTGTCGAATATCGAAGCGTACGCCGACAACGCCAACGTCCCGCTGGCGCCGGAGGCCGAGAATCGCCTGGGCTGGCTGGGGGTCGAGCTGCAGCCGCTCACCTCTGAACTGGCGCGGGCGAACGGCGTGTCGCACCTGACGCGCGACGGCGAGATCGGCGCGCTGATATCGTTCGTTTATCCCGGCTCACCGGCCGAAGACGCCGGCCTGAAACCGGGCTGCGTGCTGATCCGGCTGTTCGCCGAAGGTCAACGCACACCCATCGAGATCAACTGCCAGGGCGAGGAGCCCGAGTTCAGCGACGCCGTCTGGCAGCAGTACGATGACCTGCCCGAGGAATTCTTCGACCGCTTGCCGACGCCGTGGCCGTCGGCCGCCAGCCGGCTGAATCGGGCGCTGACCGATCTGGGCATCGGCAAACACTACCGGGCCGAATGCTCCTGCGACGGCCAGAAGCTGACGAAAGAGCTGACGGTGGCCGAGTGCCCGCCGCATTTTGAATCCGCGCCGCGCTGCATTTCAGCGCCGCTGGGCCTGACCGTGAGGAACCTGACCTATGAGGTGCGCCGCTATTTCCAGAAGGACGCCGACGATCCCGGCTTGATCGTCGCAAAGGTTGAATCCGGAAGTCGCGCGTCGACGGCGGGGATCAAGCCGTACGAGATCATCACGCATGTAAACGGCAAGCCGGTGCGGACTGTGGCGGACTTCGAGGCGGCCGCCAGCGCATCGACCGAGTTGAGCCTGACCGTCAGCCGCATGACGCGCCAACGCGTCGTGAAGGTGGATACCAGCGCGCCGCTGGCAGTGCCCACTCGGCCCAGTTCGTCATCCAATGGCGATGAGTGATGGTGACATGGAGGCGATCGTGACGCGCGTCTGCTGGCTGCGGAAAATGGCAAGCGTCATCCTGTGCGCCGTTTCAGCTCGCGCCGTGGCGCAGACCTCATCGCCGAACGATTCCGCGCGAGCCCGCGATATCAGCGAGATTCTGCGGCCCATCCGCGAGAAGGCCGGCTTGCCGGGCATGGTCGGCGCGATCCTGGCCGGTGAACGTCTCGTGGCCATCGGCGCGGACGGTGTGCGGAAGCGCGGCGCGCCGGACGCGATCACGATCGACGATCAGATACACATCGGGTCGGACACCAA
>DASXUA010000264.1:0-9449 GCA_036505095.1 Phycisphaerae bacterium | reverse complement strand
CACTCATATCTCAATGCATCCACGGGCCAGATGCGGGCGGCCAGCACGGCCGGCAGCAGAGCGCCCAGCATGGCCGCGATGATCGCGATCAGCACGATCACGCCCGCCTCCTGGAATTTCACCACGTTGGGGATGCGATCGAACGTGTACACCTCCGGGCTCCAAACGCGCAGCTTGGGATTCAGCTTGGCGAGCAGGCCCTGAATTTCATTGATGTAGCGGACGAAGATGATCGCCGACACGGTTCCCAGGAACGCGCCGACGACACCCACCGCCGCACCGTAGCCGATGAAGATGCCGGCCACGCCGCGCGAGGTTGCGCCGACACTTTTGACGATGCCGATGTCCTTGGTCTTCTTCTCTACGATCATGTAGAAGATGCAGCCGATCAGGACCACCGCGACCAAGCTGATGAGCGCGAACAAGATCGTGACCAGCACCTTCTCCTTTTCGACGGCCGCAATGAATGGCGCCTGCCGCTGCTCCCACGTTTCGATCGTGACCGTCTTCAGCAGCTCGTATTCGGTTGGGCCCAAAGGAGGAAGGCTCTGGCAGAACTCGCGCCATAGGTCTTGCACCTCGCTGCGCACGCGAGTCGCATCCAGCCCGGGCGCCAGCTTGATCAACACCTGCGACGCGCGTGCGGGCGTGAAGCTGCCATCCTCGCGTTCCTGCGGATCCATCCGCAGGAGTTCCTGGATCAGCCCGAAGTCGGCATAAACGCACAGCTTGTCGATTTCGAACACCCGCGTGCGCGAATCGTCCGCATACCGGAATTTCTTGACGATGGCGTCTTCCAGGCGCAGGCCGGCGCCCAGGGAAATGGGAAGCAGCGTGACGCGCACCTCCATACCGCGCGGCAGGGAATGGATGTAGCTGCCGTCCGCAGCGCGCTCGTTGACCAAATCGCAGCCAATGACTAGGCCGGGTATCAACTCGTCGGGGTCTCCCGCGAACGCCTCGCGGAACTGGTCATCCGGCCGGCGATATCGGCCGGGACCCGGGAACGCGTACCCCGATCCTTGCCCGCGCTTGGATTCCTCCGCATTCGGATGCAGGGCGCGGTACTTGTCCCACGACTTCTCGATGTCCTCAGGCAGGCGCGCCTTCATCTGTTCATCGTAATGAACCATCGGCTGGGTCTGAGGCTCCAGGCTGGTGGTGCCCGTGTAATACTTGTCATAGAACAGGCTGTTTTCGAAGTCGTTGACCCTCGCGTATTCGTGCAGCCGTATGGCGACGATCCGGATTGGTTGCGTGTACGAGGGGCCGACCCGCAGAATGCCGTAGTTGTAGATCACCGGCGTCGCCATCACCACGCGCTCAGGCATCTTCTGACGAAGGAATTCCATCCATTCCTCGTAATACGGCAGCCCCTCCAGACGCGAGTTGTCCAGCACCAGGTCGCCCAGCAGCCCGCGCGAGCGCTCCTTGACCATGTCGAGGAAGCCGCCCATGACACTGATGACGATCAGCACCATCGCCACGCACAGCCAGACGCTGACGACGGCAAACATCGCGATGCGGCGTTTGCGGAGGTAACGCAGAATGAGAAAGAGCTTATACATTCAGAAAGGCGGTATTGCAGGCCCGGGCCATGAGACTAGCGGCTCGCTGTTCAGATCAGCGCACGCAGCCGCCGGACCTCACTCGAGATTCAGCAGCTCATCCCAACTTGCAGCTTCCAGGATGAAACGGCCCAACGCGCGCAGGTGCGGCAGCTCGCGAATGGTCTCGAGTCGGCGCCGCTGTTCGTCGGCCGGCGCACCGAAGCGGTGGGTGCCCTGCTCAAGGATGACGTCGCACAGAGCCTCGCGGGCCTCCTCACGGCCCTTTTCGCGGCCCAGTTCAAATTGATATTCGGCGTAAGTCTGACTCATCTGGTCCAACTCCCTTCGGCGCGTCACGTCCGCGGCGGCACTCTGCAGGACGGTTTGCAGTTCGTCACGCTCTTCAGTCGGTCGCCGATACGTGACGAGCGCCACCAGAAACGATGCCAACTCGCGCCATTCGTCACCAAATAGCGCTCGAATGGCCCGCGCGGCGCGGCCGAGAACATCCGCGAACTCGGACTTGCCGGCCTCGATGCGCTGCACGGATCGCAATACCCATCCGACCGGTCCCACTCCTTCCAGCCGCGCAGCCGGCACATCGGCCAGCCCCAGATACATTATATCGAAGTGCGGCACTAATCGCAGCAACTCCGGCGGGCTCTCCACCAGGGCACGCACTTCGCGGGTGGCTGTCCACGGCAGCGAGCCGGTATAGAAAACCATCGGGATAATCGGCGACAACTGGCGCTTCGCGTCGCCGATCTCGCGCCGCTGAGTATCCCAGAGGCAAGCCATTGAGAACAACAGGCGCAGCGGCATCCATCGGTCGACCGTGGACTGGTGCTCCAACAGCAGATACACGATCACCTGTCGCTCGCCGTCTGGTGCGCGGTACGGCAGCCGCACGACCAGATCAGCCTCACGTTCGCGGTAGTCATCGAGGATGAACGAGCGCTCAATGACCTCGAGCCGGCTGAAATCGAGCCGATCGGCCAATTCTTCGTGACAGAGCCGCATGATGGCCTGCAGGCGATCTGGGCGCTGCAACAGGAACCGAATGGTTCTATCCCAGAATGGGTGCAAGGACTTCTGAGCGCCGGATTCGGCCATGTTTACGGCATTCCCTCTATGTCAGGCGCGCGACGATCAGTTTCGATCGCATGAGCGAATGCAGTCTGAGAGGAGCACCTTCAACTCAGCCCTCCTTCGGGCGTTGCAATGGGAACAGGATCACATCGCGAATGCTATGGCTGTCGGTCAGCAGCATCACCAGCCTGTCGATCCCGACGCCCAGCCCGCCGGCCGGCGGCATGCCAAAGTCCAGCGCGGTCAGGAAATCTTCGTCGAGCACGCGCATGGTTTCGGCCCCCTCGCCGGCAAGGTCCTGTCGGAAATTGTCGCTCTGCAGCTCCGGATCGTTCAGCTCCGTATAGGCGTTGCCCAGTTCCATCCCGGCCACGTAGGCCTCGAAACGCAGCGCGATCGATTCATCCTCCGGATGCCGGCGCGTCAGCGGGCAGAGGCCCGCCGGGTAATCGTAGACAAACTGGGGTTGGATCAGGTGGTGCTCGACCGCGTGCTCGAAGATGAGGTTGACCACGACGGCGTCATCCTTTCCGGTCGGGTCGATGCCGAAGGCCCGGGCCTTGGCCAGCACGGCCTCGCGATCATTCATGCGGACGTGGGCGTACTCTTCCAGTAACTCGCCGTAGCGCCGCTTGGGCCACGGCGGTGTGAAGTCCAGCTCATGCTTGCCGAAGCGCCGCCGGCATCCGCCGCCGATCCGCTCGATGGCCGCGGCCGTCATTTGTTCGACACGCTCCATCATCACGCGATAGTCGGCGTAGGCCTCGTATAGCTCGAGCAGCGTGAATTCCGGGTTATGTTGCGTGCTGATGCCCTCGTTGCGGAAGTTGCGCGAGAACTCGAACACGCGCTCCAGCCCGCCCACCAGCAACCGCTTGAGATAGAGCTCCGGGCTGATCCGCAGGAACAGGTCCATGTCCAGCGTGTTGTGGTGCGTCACGAACGGCTTGGCGGCCGCCCCGCCGTAGATCGGCTGCAGCACAGGCGTCTCGACCTCGAAATAGCCCTGCGACACCAGGTATTCGCGAATTGCCTGAATGATCGCGCTGCGCTGCTTGAACACCGCGCGCACCTCGGGATTGACGAACAAATCGACGTAGCGCTGCCGATAGCGCAGCTCGACATCCGTCAGACCGTGCCATTTTTCGGGCGGATGATGCAGGGATTTGCACAGGAGCGTCAGCTTGTCGATCCACAAAGTCAGCTCGCCGGTCTTGGTGCGCCCGATGTAGCCGTCGCCGCCGATGATGTCGCCCAGATCAAGCAGCTTGAAGACTTCCCATTGCGGATCGCCAAGCGCCGCCTTCGATAATCCGAATTGCAGGTCAGCTTGCCCGTCGCGCACGGTCAGGAAGGCCAACTTGCCCATGTCGCGTAGCAGGATAATGCGACCGGCGACGCGCGCCCGTTCATTTTCCGCGCTCTGCCCAGGCGCCAGATTCAAGGCGTCGCCGCGCGCGCGAACGGCTGACGTGGAATGTACGTCGGGAAACCGCCCGCCGTACGGATCCACGCCCAGCTCGCGCAGCCGCTGCAGTTTCTTGAGCCGTTCGGCTTTGAATTTGTCTTCGCCAGTCATGCGCAGTGCCGATCGTATCCGCCGGGGATGGCGGCGGCAATTGAGTCTGCTACGGCGCCGGCGTGGATCCGCCCGACGGCCCAACATCTTGGGCGCGGAACGGTGTATCGCATTCCGGGCAGCGTTGGCTGATCGCGCCGGTCAGATCGTAGCCACACTCGTGGCAATAGGGGCGGTTACTCGGGATCGCGCGATCCACAATCCATTTGCCGCCGAAGAAGAAATAGATCCCGAGCGCGGTTTGCACGGCTGAACCGACCATCCAGGCATACGAGGTCCAACCGCTCACGCTCGCCGGTCTCCAGAGCATTTCGACGATCCACGCTATATGCGAGAGAAGCTGCGGACCCGCGAAACCGAATAGCAGAACGCCAATGGCTTTGAGCAGCAGCCGAAACAGCGTCTTGTGCTTCATTGTCCAACTCCGGCGCGATGATGATAATAGGTGATCGCCATGAACGCGATGGAACGTAGCATCGAGGAGCAGTTCGAGATCAATCGCGCGCGGACGCCGACCGAGCGCATGGAAGTCGTCTACGAGTTGCTGGATTTCGCGCGCTGGTGGGGGTACCCCGCGACCCTGAGTCCGTACGCCGCCGGCAGGAGATACGCGAGCGTGAGCGCGAGCAACGTCGCGAAACCTTTTGCCGATGGATTGCCGACGGGCAACCAAGTTCTGACGAAGCGCGCCGAGCGGCGGCCAATTTCGAACGCTGGGTGCGGGAGGCCCAGAAGTCGCACTGACCACGCATCCGCCTCAGGGCTTCGCCGGTCGCGTCTGGGGCGTCGTCGGTTGTGTCGTGGCGGCTGGGCGCGTGCTTGGCGCTGGTGGACTCGCAAGCGCTATGTCCCAGATCTTCACGAGCGAATCCACGCCGCTTGACGCGAGGCGCTGCCCATCCGGGCTGAAGGCCACGGCCGACGCTCCGCCCTCGTGTCCGGCGAAGATCATCAGGTTCGCGCCGTTGCTCGCATCCCAGAGCCGGACCGTTCCGTCCTGCCCGGCCGTCGCAATCCACTTGCCATCCGGACTGAAACACGCCGACTGAATCGGTTTGTCGTGGCCGCGGATTTGAACGATCGACCGGCGGCTTTGCACATCCCAGACGCGCGCGATGCCCGTGAGCGGCACCGCTGCAGCACCGCTGGAGGGAACCGCCGCCGGGCCGGTGCGCACCCCGGCCGATACCAGGCGCTGGCCGTCACCACTGAACGCGACCGCATATACCGGTCCGTCTTCGGTCTTCATGATCTGCGGATCAGAGTTCTTTTCGAGGTCCCAGAGCTTGATGCTCGAGTCATTGTGCGCCGAAGCCACCCAGTGGCCATCCGGGCTGACGGCGCTGCTGAGCGCGGTCACGTCGCAACGAATGCTGCGCTGCTCCTGTCCCGTCGTCGCGTCCCAGACGCGGAGCTCCTCCTCCCAGGCGGAAGAGACGATCCGCTTTCCATCCGGGTGGAACGACACGCGGTTAAGAGGCTTGGCGTGCCCGGTGAAGGTAACGATCAAGTCGCCCGTTTCCACGTTCCAGACTTTCGCGGTGGCATCGAAGCTGCCCGACGCCAGTCGTTTACCGTCCGGGCTGAAGGCCAGGCAGGCGACGGCGTTCCCGTGCCCGACCAGCGTCCGAACCGCTTCAGATTGGGCGACATTCCAGAGGCGGATCGTCGCGTCCTGGCCGGCCGACGCGATGAGCTGCCCATCGGGACTGAACGCCACGGCCGGAACGCTCCCGGTATGCCCGGACAGCGTAGCGCGTGGTGCGCTGACGCGCTGCGGCGTGCCCTCACCGAGAGCCGCACCCCAGGAAGTCGCGAAAACCACCAGAACGCTCAAACCCGTGCGCATATGGTTGCTCCTTGCGTATTCGCCGACCGCTCCAGACCGCACGTCCCGCGCGCCGGGAGCGATGGCGCTCATTCTGGCGGACAGCGGCCGGGTTGAGCAAGCGCGACCTTCCCATTATCAGACGCCGCTCCTGGTGCGCCGGCACAGTGGAAAATCGAAAAGTCGAAACCCCGAAAGGTCGAAATTCTCCGTAGACGCTGAGACGCCGAGGGTCCGAGAACTGCCTGTTCAACAGAATCTTCTCTGCGCCCTCTGCGCCTCAGCGTGAGAGAACTCGAATGGGCGGCGGCGCGCGTCGCGCCCGGACGACGCCATCAAAGGGCTGACGATCGGTGGACAAATCCAGTCTTATCGGCGTGCTGATCGGAGTCGGCTGCCTGGGCTACGTGGGCATGGAGTCCTCCCACGGCCATTGGGCCATGTTCTATTCCAAGGAAGGCGTGCTGATGGTTTTCGGCGGCAGCATCAGCGTGATCTTCATGTCCATGCCGATGGCCAAGCTCAAATGCGTGCCCGGATACATGAAGCGCTTCATGTTCCATAAGGGCAAACCGGCCGACGAAGTGATCAAGCTCATGGTGGCCTTCAGCGAGAAGGCCCGCCGTGATGGAATCCTCAGTCTCGAGTCCGATATGAAGAAGATTGACGACCCGTTCCTGGGCTCGGGCTTGCAGATGGCCATCGACGGGCGTGACCCGGACGGCATCGAGGCCACGCTGCGCATGGAAATCCTGGCGATGCAGGAGCGGCACAAGGCCGGCAAGAAGTTCTTCGACCTGATCAAGCTCTATGGGCCCGGTTATGGGCTGGTCGGCACGCTGGTCGGGCAGATCGGCATGTTCGGCAAGCTCGGTGGCGACGTCGCCGAAACCGGACACATGCTGGCCGTGGCGGTGGTGGCCACGATGTACGGAACCATTCTGGCGAACGCCGTGGCCGGGCCGATCGGCGACAAGCTGGCGCTGCGCTCCAACGAGGAGATCGTCGCGCGCGAGATGATGCTGCAAGGCATCCTCTCGATCCAATCGGGCGACAACCCGCGCATGACGCTGGATCGCATGGTGGCCTTCGTGCCGCAGTCCAGCCGCGACAAGCTCAAAGCCGCCGCCTAAAGCCGAAAACCGAAAGCTGAAAACCGAAACCCGGCTCCGCATTTTCGATTTTCGATTTTCGGTTTTCGGTTTTTCGGGTTTGCTTATGGCTGAAACCGAAGAACATGGCGAGCAGAAGCATCGCAGCCACGCCTCGGCCGGCCACGGCGGCGGCGGCCACGATGGCGAGCACGAGGGCGCGCCCGAATGGCTCATTTCATTCGCGGACAACGTCACGCTCATGATGGGCTTTTTCGTCGTGCTGCTGGCGATGAACATGCAGTCGCCGAAAACGGGCGGCGTGGGCGGCGGGGACAAGAAAGGCGGCGGGCCGGGTGGCCTCTCGACCGAAGCGTTGGACCTGGCCATCGCCGTCCGCGAGGCGTTCAACAATCCGGTGCGGATGGATTCGGATGACCCGCGCGATCAGCCGCTGATCCAGCGGATTCGCGAGCGCGCCGGCGAAAGCGAAGCGCAGCAGGATGGCCAGGCCGGCCGCGAGCACGATGTGAAGTCCATCCGCCCCGGCGATTATTTCAGCCAGGGCGGCGCGATCACCTTCGATGATGGCTCAAGCGCCCTGAGCGAAGAAGCCCGCCAGGGCGTCGCCAGCGCCTGCGAGCAGCTTCGCGGCGTCAACCTGATCGTGGAGTTGCGCGGACATGTCAGCGCGGCTGAGGCGTTCGGCCACCCCGACCGCGGCATGCGCTTGGCGTACGAGCGCGCCTCGGCCGTCGCCGAAGACCTGGCGGCCCACGGCGTCGGCTGGATGCGCCTGCGCCTGGTAGCGTCGGCCGACAACGACCGCCTGGTGGCCCCCGTCTACGACCCCGCCGGCCAGCGCGTCAACCAGCGCGTCGAAATCATCGTCACCGATCAGGTGCTCAGCGATCACCTTCAGGATGACGATCGCGCCCCTCCCTCTCCCTCTCAGCCAGAGGGTCGGGGTGAGCGTCGTCCTACGCCCCGCGCCCCGCGCGCCAACCCGTGACGCAGTGACTAGTTGCCACCTGCTAGTGACTGGCCACTAGCTACTGGCTACTGGCTACCTAGCGAAGGGAACTGATCCGCGCCGCCGACAACTCGCGCAGGGAATCAACGATCAGGTCGGCCGCCGCCAGCGCAGCGCGCGGATGATGGCTGGTGACGCCGATCGTCGCGCAACCGGCCGCCCGCGCGGCAGCAATGCCGTCCGGCGCGTCCTCGATCACGGCGCAGCGCGACGGCTCCAGTGCGAGCCGCTCGGCGGCCAGCAGGAACACCTGCGGATCGGGCTTGCCGCGCTGCACCTCGCGGCTGCTGATGATCGCCGCGAATTGCCCGCGCACGCCCAGCTCCTCCAGCGCCAGGTCGATGTTCTCCGGATGCGTCGAGGAGCCGATCGCCAGCTTCAGCCCGGCGCGCGCACAGTCGGCGATCAGCTCGAGCGCCCCGGGATAAATCTTCAAATGACCGCGCGCCAGCTCGCGGTAGAGTTCCTCCTTGCGGTCGCTGAGGCGCCGCAGGGTCGCATCATCCACCGCATGACCCAGCAGAATGGGAATAATGTCACGGTTCTGGCGGCCGAACGTGGCCGCGAACTGCGCATCCGTCACCGCCAAGCCTGCCTCGCGCCCAAGCTGCCGCCAACTCGCCCGGTGCGCCTCGGCCGAGTCGATCAGCACACCATCCAGATCGAAGATCACGCCGCTGATAGTCATGCGCAGGTTATAGACCCGGAGGCGTTCGCAGGCGAATGGCGGAGTGGAGTTTTCGGTTTGCAGTTACTGTAGCGTCGCCCCTTGTGGGCGGCGCTCCGGCGCACCTCAGCAGGCCGCGCCGGGCGACAAGCCCCGACGCTACAGAGCGTTAACAAAATGCCGCGCTCGCACGTGAATAATCCGGGCTAATCTCGCTCGCGCGGTTCGGCCTGCTTGACGCACACATCAATGGTGTGTAGGCTGTCGATATGGGTATGAGCGCACATCAACGCGTCAACGTCACGTTGTCGCGCGACACCTTGCGGCTCCTGGATCGCGTAGCGCCCAAGGGAGCGCGCAGTCGTGTCGTGGATGATGCCGTCCGGTTTTTCATAGAAGCCCATGGGCGCAAGAAGCTGGCGCGCCTGCTACGCGCGGGCGCGCGGGCCCGCGCCGCGCGTGATCGGGCGCTGGCCGCGGAGTGGTTCGCGTTGTCGGACCAACCATGACGCGCCGCGCGACCAGGCCGCCCCTGCGCGGCGAGGTCTACCTGATCAACTTCGATCCGACCGTCGGTTCCGAAATCCGGAAAACGCGGCCGGGCCTGATCAT
>DASXUA010000263.1:0-30704 GCA_036505095.1 Phycisphaerae bacterium | reverse complement strand
TGGCCGAGCACGTGGGTCTTTCGCTTCCGGCCGCTTCCCGGCTGGTCGAGCTGCTGGTGAAGCGCGGATTCATCGAGCGCCGGGCGCGCTCCAATGACCGGCGCAGCGTCGCGCTGACGCTGACGGGCCGCGGCCGGACGGCGTTCAACCTCGCGCACGAAGCGACGCAGGCGGCACTGGCCGAGCGCTTTGCCGCGCTGCCGGTGCACGAGCGCGCACTCGTCAGCCAGGCTATGGAAATCCTCGCCCGCGCATTCGCGCCTTCGGCGGTGCCGCCCGAACCGGAGAACTGACGATGGATGGCCGCGCGATAGGAACCTGCGTATGAAGAAGTTGCTTCTGCTCCTGGTAGTGGTGACATCTTTAGCGGCCGGCGGCGCTGTCTATTGGCGGCGGGCGCGCCAGCCGGCGGTGGGCTTCCGCAGCGCGCCGGTCAAACATGCCGACCTGCTGGTGACGATCAGCGCGACCGGCACTGTCGAGCCGGAAGAAGTGGTTGACGTGGGCGCTCAAGTGGCCGGCAAAGTCAAGGAGTTCGGAAAGGCGCCGGGTGGACGGATGGTGGATTACGGCACGCCGGTCGACGAGGGCACCATCCTGGCGCAGATCGACGATGCGCTGTATCAAGCCGACGTGGCGCAATCGAGCGCACAACTCGAACAGGCCAAAGCCAGCGTGCTGCGCGCCCAAGCGGACCTGGAACAGATGCAAGCCAAGCTGGTGCAGGCCGAACAGAACTGGAAACGCGCCCAGGAACTCGGACCCTCGCGGGCGCTCTCGGCCACGGACTACGAGTCGTATCAGGCCAACTACGAGACCGCCAAAGCGACCGTCGGCGTGGGCGAAGCTACCGTCGTGCAAGCCCAGAAGGCGGTCATGCAGGCGCAGGCCAGCCTCGATCGATCCCAGACCAACCTGGGCTACTGCACCATCAAATCGCCGGTGAAGGGTGTCATCATTGACCGGCGCGTCAACATGGGCCAGACGGTCGTGGCCAGCCTCAATGCGCCGAGCCTGTTTCTCATCGCCAAGGACCTCAATCGGATGCAGGTGTGGGCCGCGGTAAACGAGGCGGACATCGGCAAGATTCATCCCGGCCAGCCCGTCCGCTTCAGCGTCGACGCCTATGCCGGACAGACGTTTCACGGCGAGGTCGGAAAAATCCGGCTCAACGCCTCGATGACCCAGAACGTAGTGACCTACACGGTTGAGATTCTCACCGACAACTCAGACGGCAAGCTGCTGCCGTATCTGACGGCCAACGTTCAATTCGAGGTGGCCCAGCGCGAAAATGTGCTGACCGTGCCCAACGCCGCGTTGCGCTGGACGCCGGCGACGGAGCAGATTGCGCCGGACGCCCGGACCGAATCGGCGCCCGCCCAGCGCCGCGCCAACGGCGCGGCGCGTTCTGGACGTTCCGAGGGCGGTGGGCGGCGAGCGGCGTCGCAACCTGCGCAGGGCGAAGCGGACGGTTGGCGCCCAGGAACACTCTGGATTTCCGACGGAACGTTCGTTCGCCCGGTCGCGGTGCGCGTCGGATTGACTGACGGGCTGAATAGCGAAATCGAGAGCGGCGCGCTGGACGAGGGCCGCGAGGTCGTTATCGGAGAGGCGGCGCCCGGGGCGGCCGCCGGCGCTGCCGACACGAAGAACCCATTTATCCCGCAGCCGTTCCGCAACCGCCGGCCAGGAGGTTGAGATCGTAAGTTGGATCCCTCGACCGGAACTGCGCGGAGTAGCCAGCCGTGGAGCTGATCAAGCTTCAGGATATCTACAAGGATTATTACCTCGGCGAAGTCGACGTGCCGGTGCTCAAGGGCATCACGCTGACGATCGAGCGCGGCGAGTTGGTGGCGCTCATGGGCGCTTCCGGCTCCGGGAAGACGACGCTGATGAATATTCTGGGCTGCCTCGATCGCCCCACGTCCGGTGAATACTGGCTCGACGGCGAAGAGGTCTCCGCCCTCGCGCCCGACGGGCGCGCCCGGCTGCGCAATCAGAAAATCGGTTTCGTTTTCCAGAATTTCAATCTGCTGGCCCGTACCAGCGCTCTGGAAAACGTGCTGATGCCGCTCACATATTCGTCCAGCGGCCTCTCCGACCGCGACGCGCGCCAGCGCTGCACCCGACTGCTGGAGCGCGTCGGACTCGGCGACCGGCTCGAGCACGAGCCTTCGCAGCTCTCCGGCGGTCAGCAGCAGCGCGTGGCGATCGCCCGTGCCCTGGTGAATCAGCCGTCGTTGCTGTTCGCCGACGAGCCCACCGGCAATCTCGACTCGCGCACCAGCGAGGAGATCCTGCGCATGTTCGAGCAGCTCAATCGCGAAGAGGGTCTCACCGTGATCCTGGTCACGCACGATGCCGAAGTCGCGCAGCACGCACAGCGCGTCGTGCACATTCGTGATGGAGTCATCGAACGCGGCACCTTCGCTGATGATCGTGGACGGCCTGAGCGTCGCCCGGCCGCCGCCGGTGCCCGCCCGGAGATAACCCGATGAGTGTCCATTCCCGCACCCTACGTACTGCTTTTCACGCCCTGCGCCGCAACATCCTGCGGTCGGTGCTCACCACACTGGGCATCATCATTGGCGTGGCATCCGTGATCGCCATGATGGAGATCGGCAACGGTTCGTCGCGCGCGATCCAGAAGACCATCGCCAGCATGGGGGCCGACAACCTGCTGGTCATGCCGGGGCAGGCCGCCAGTGGCGGTGTCAGCTTCGGCGCAGGCAGCGCCACGACTTTGACGCCCGAAGACGGCGATGCGATTGTACGCGAATGCCCGGCCGTGCGGGCTGTGTCCCCGGTGGTCCGCGCCCGCACCCAGGTGGTTTACGGCAGCCGTAACTGGGTGCCGCTGTATATCTACGGCACCACCCCGACGTTTCTGGAAGTCCGCGACTGGACCGAGTTATCCGAAGGCGAGCCGTTCACCGCGCAGGATGTGCGGAACGCCAGCAAAGTTTGCCTGCTGGGGCAGACCATCGTGCGCGAATTGTTCCAGAACGGCTCGCCCATCGGCCAGGAAGTCCGCGTGAAAAACGTGGCGTTCAAGGTCATCGGCGTCCTGGCCCCCAAGGGCGCCAACATGATGGGCATGGATCAGGACGACATCCTGCTGGCGCCCTGGACCACGATCAAACGGCGCGTGGCCGGCTCGTCGCTCGCCAGTGTCAATCAGAGTTCCGCCACCCCGACGGACACGACGCAAACGGTCAACACCCTGAGCGATCTCTATCCCGGTCAGACGACACTGTATCCGGCCCAGTCGCCCACGCAGGCGGCCGATACGCCCCTGCCGGTGCGTTTCACCAACGTCGATCAGCTCCTCATCGCGGCGCAGGCGCCGGCCGAGGTCCAGCCGGCGATGCGGCAGATCACGCAGCTTCTGCACGAGCGGCATCGTATTCACGGCGACGAGTCGGACGACTTCAACGTGCGCGACATGACCGAGATGACCCGCGCCATGTCCTCGACGACCAGCCTGATGACCAACCTGCTGCTGTGTGTCGCCCTGATTTCGCTGGTGGTCGGCGGGGTCGGCATCATGAACATCATGCTGGTTTCGGTGACGGAGCGCACGCGCGAAATCGGCCTGCGGATGGCGGTCGGAGCGCGAGCGCGCGACATCCTGCGCCAGTTTCTGGTCGAGGCCATTGTGCTGTGCGTGCTGGGCGGCGCCTTGGGGATCGTTATGGGCCGGGGCGGCTCGCTGCTGGTCCGGTCCATACTGCATTGGCCGACGGAACTCTCGATCGGCGCGATATTGGCCGCGGTTATCGTGTCGGTCAGCGTGGGCGTCATCTTCGGGTACTATCCGGCCTGGAAGGCCTCGCGGCTGGACCCGATCGAAGCCCTGCGCTACGAGTGACCGTTTGGGTGGCATGGGCAAGTCGCGCGTGGCATGGGCTGCGGGCCCGTGCAACTTGCCCGAGCACCGCTCAGCGCGCCGAAGGGAGGGACACATCCATGAAGCGTCTTTGGTCTGGGTTATTGCTCGCCGCTGGCGCTGCCGGATGCGCGGTCGGACCGAACTATCACGCCCCCGCGGTGGCCACCCCGGAGCGCTGGAGCGGGATCGACGCGCGCACGCCCGCGAGCCAGCCCGCCGCCACGACGCAGCCCGCCAACGTTGCAATGTGGTGGGAATCCCTGCGTGATCCCATGCTCGACGCGCTGGTCGTGCGTGCAGTTGAATCGAATCTCGACCTGCGTGTGGCCGAGGCCCGCGTCCGCGAGGCCCGCGCCCTGCGCGATGTGGCGACGGCCGATTTCTGGCCGCAGATCAACTTCGGGAGTTCTTACACTTACTCCGGCGCCAGCGCCAACGTCGGGGCGCGCGCCGCGTCGCCTCCGACCCTCGGTGGACTGCCGACGGTCACCCTGCGTCCGGGAATCGCAGGCACCACGGGCCAGTCGACCGTCGCCATAACAGCGCAACGCATCTCACGGGCGGGCGGGCGCGTCGCGATTCAGCCTGGCGCGCTCAATGTCCCGGGCGGCTTCAGCCCGCCGACCGTCACGCTGAATCCGCAGGGCGCGGCCGCCCGAATATCGCGCCAACAGAATCTCTTCCAGATGGGCTTCGATGCCACCTGGGAATTGGATATCTTCGGCGGTATCCGTCGTTCCGTTGAGGCCGCGGAAGCTGATCTGGCCGCCATCGAGGAAACGCGCCGCGACGTGTTCGTCACGCTGCTTTCGGAAGTCGCCTTGAATTACGCCGAACTGCGCGGCGCGCAGCGGCGCCTGACCATTGCTCGTGAGAACATCGCCGCCCAGCGCGACACCGCCGACTTGACGCGCACGCGCTTCCAAGCGGGGTTCACGAACGAGTTGGATGTGGCGCAGGCCGAAGCGCAGCTCGCGACAACCCAGTCGCAGGTCCCGCTGCTCGAGAGCGCCATTCGCCAGGCCATCTATCAGCTTAGCGTGCTGCTCGGCTTACCGCCGGGCGACCTGGTGGCTGAACTGGAAAGCCACGCGCCGATTCCGGCCACTTCGCCCAGCGTGCCGCTCGGCTTGCCCTCAGACTTGCTGCGCCGGCGCCCGGACATCCGGGCGGCCGAGCGCCAGTTAGCCGCCGCTACCGCGCGAATCGGCGCCGCCATGGCCGATCTGTTTCCGAAATTCTCGATCGCCGGCTCGTTCGGGCCGGCGGCTTCCGACATTCGCCGCTTGCTCGACCACCGCAGTTTGGGTTGGTCGATCGGCCCGGACATCAACTGGCCCATTTTCGAAGGCGGGCGGATTCGTGCGAACATCGAGGTACAGAACGCACGGCAGGAGCAGGCGCTGGCGACCTACGAGAAGGTCGTGCTGACGGCTTTTCAGGATGTTGAGAGCGCGCTGATCGCGTACACGAACGAGAAAACCCGCCTCGAATCGCTGGCGCGCGCCGTGCGGGCCGACCAGCGCGCGCTCGAATTGAGTAACGAGCTATACAGCCGCGGCCTGACGGCGTTTCTGAATGTGCTCGATTCGCAACGGGCGCTCTACCTGGCGCAGGATGAATTGGTGCAGAGCGAACAAGCCGCGGTCGTGGATTTGATCGCCCTCTACAAAGCCCTCGGCGGTGGCTGGGAATTGGCGGAAAACTGATACACTGACACCTCCCGGCGTCCCCGCTAAAATGCCGGATGCTGAGATTGCATTCTTGTTGTGGAAAGGAGAAGCGCTATGGGTTCACCGAGATTGTCGATCATCCTCATGATGGGATTTGTTGTAATCGTCCCGGCCGCCTGCCATGCGCAGCTTTACGGAGACGAGGGCAAGAACGTCACCACGGGCGACCTCAATTCGCAGGACTATTGGTGGGCGAAGTTCGACAATATGATGCTGGAACTCGCCATCAAGCAGCACCAGCCCGAAGGCCGGATTGGCTTTAACCTGGTGAGCTCGATCAAGCGGCTCGACGAACTCGCCAAGAAATATCCGAAGCACGAAGACATCAAGAAATGGAAACAGCGCGCCGAAGAAGTGCAGGCGAAGATCGATCCCAACGCGGATCGCAAGACGCCGCTCAGTCCCGAATGCCCCTGGGAGGAATCGAACTTCGCTCAAATCTGGGTGAACCTCCAATGGGCCCAGATGCTCTACGACGCTCACGATTATGAGCAAACGCTTTCGTTGTTGCAGAATGTTGAGCAGAATCTTGACATCATGCTCAAGCCGGACCGGATGAAAGACTATCCCGAAGACTTGCGCAAATGGGTGCAGGATGCCAAGCCCAAGGCGGATGAACTCCGCAAGAAAACCAAGGAAAAGACGAACCGCTGATGAATCGATCCCTGGTATGGCTGCTCGCGCTCCTGTTCTCTGCCGGTGCCGCCTTCGGTCAGCACCGACATAATGCGGAAAGCCGGCCCGCCCCCGCGCGCCGCCCGCCCCCGGCCAAGGTTCTCGACGAATGGCTACGGTCCGCCGCCGCCGGCGCCAACATACAGCGTGTCCAGAAATACCTGGATCAGGGCGCCAATCCCAATGGAGTCAATGAAAAGGGCGAGACGCCGCTGATGGCCGCAGCGCGCGGCGCGGGACTGCACGACGCCGAAGACAAACCGGTCAGCACCGCCAAACTGTTGCTGGATAAAGGCGCGGAAGTGAACGCCAAAGACGCTGAGGGCCACACGGCGCTGCTGATCGCCGCCGAACATCACGATCCCGCATTGGTGCAACTGTTACTCGACCGGGGCGCGGACATCCGTGCGGTCGATGCCGAGAGCGATGGCGCCCTGGCGATCGCCGCGCGCCGGCACGATCTGGAATTGATGCGGCTCCTGCTGGAAAAGGATGCCGACGTGCATGCTGCGAACCAGGATGGCCAGACCGCCCTGATGCTGGCTGTGGCCTGTCGGCACACGGAAGAACCGGCCGATGTGATCGCCGTATTGAAGGTGCTACTGGAGCATCACGCCGCGATTAACGCACACGACAGCCACGCTCAGACCGCGCTGCACTACGCGGTCGCCGAGCACATGAGTGAAGCCGGCGGGACGCTGTCGCGTCCCGAAATCGCGGCCGTGCTGCTCGAGAACGGCGCTGACGTGAACGCGCGTGCCTACGATGGCCAGACGGCCTTGCACCGAACCGCGGGCCTCTGGCGCTCGTTACCGGAAATGCTGCGCCTGCTGCTGGCCAAGGGCGCCGATCCCAATGTCCCGGACCGTGACGGCCGAACCGCGCTAATGATTGCGGCCGCGGGTGGCAAGTCGGACCTCGTCCGAATTCTGTTGGACAGCCACGCGGATCCAGGCGTCAAAAACCAGGCGGGCGACGCGGTCCTGCGCGTCGCAATCGAAGCTGGGCGCAGCGAGGTCGTACAGCTCCTACTCGACAGCGGCGTCGCCCCGAGTTCCGGCGGCAGCCCATCGCGCGAGGAGGCACTGAATGCCGCCCGCGATTTTGCGCTGCTGCGCGCCGCCGGCGAATGCAATTCCGACGAGGTCCAAGCGCTTCTGGAGCGCGGCGCGCCCGTGAATACCCGCGATCGCCACGGCCAAACGGCCCTCATGCGTGCGGCGGGGAGCTACTCGGATGCTACCCGGCCGATCGAATTACTTCTGGCGCGCCACGCCGATGTCGCGCTGCAGGATGATCAGGGTAATAACGCCCTGATCCTGGCGGCGGGACGTCTGCAGCGGGAAGCGATCAACCGGCTGGTCGAGAGCGGCGCGGACGTGAACGCGCGCAACCGCGTTGGTCGTACCGCTTTGGCCAACGCCGCCGAAGCCGGGGATTTCGCGACCGTGTCGCTGCTTCTGGAGAAAGGCGCGGATGCGAATGCGCGCGATGACTCGGGCAAGTCGCCTTTGATGCTGGCTGCCAAGGGCTTTGCGGCGACGCAGATCATGGGGGCACTGATCCAAAAGGGAGCGGACGTCAACGCTGCCGACCGCGACGGCAACACGGTGCTGATGGCGGCCGTCAGCGCCGCCGAATTGGATGCGGTGGAGCTGCTGCGGGCGCGCGGCGCCGACCAGAATGCCGCCAGAAAAGACGGGATGACGGCCCTGACGCTCGCCCGCGCGGCCCGCGCCGAGCCCAGCGTCGCTCCGGCTGACGCGGCGCGCCTCGACGAGATCATCATGCTGTTGCGCAAGTCGGGCGCGAAAGAGTGACCCCGGCGGCTCGACGGCGCGCACCGCAGCCGCACATCCAAAATGCCGGTTCCCACCGGTGAACGTCGGATTCGGTAAACCGGCGGCGGGTCTGCGCACGATATTGTCGGAGCGGCTCTGTTGCCTTGCTGGGTTTGTTCGCGTGGCCTATCATCCGGCCCGTTCATGAAGCAGCGTATCGTCATTCTGGGTTCCACCGGCTCGATCGGCGGCAGTGCCCTGCACGTGCTGGCGGGGCTGCGCGAGACGCACACGGTGGTCGGGTTAGCGGCGCAGTCGCGCTGGGCGGCGCTGGCGGCGCAGGCGAATCAGTGGGCGCCCGAATTCGTGGCGATCACGGACGCGGGCTGCGCCGACGAACTCGGCCGGGCGCTGAAAGTCCAGACGCACGTGCTGACCGGCGCCGACGCGCTCGTGAAGCTCGTCGAGGCCAGCGATTGCGATTGTGTCGTGTCAGCCATCGTGGGCGTCGCGGGACTGCCGGCAACTTTGCGCGCCATCGAGCTGGGCAAACGCGTGGCGCTGGCTAATAAGGAAGCGCTGGTGGTGGGCGGCGCCCTGCTGATGCCGCTCGCGCGGCGCAGCGGCGCGCAGCTCATCCCGGTGGACAGCGAGCACTCGGCCGTCTTTCAGGCCATGCAGGCCGGCAAACGCAGCGAGGTGCGCCGGATTTTCCTCACGGCGTCCGGCGGTCCATTTCGCACCTGGGATGCGGATCGCATGCATGACGCGACACTTGATGACGCGCTGAATCATCCAACCTGGAACATGGGGCCGAAGATCAGCATCGACTCGGCCACCATGATGAACAAAGCCCTGGAAATTATCGAGGCCCGCTGGCTCTTCGATTTGAGTCCGGACCAGATCGAGGTCGTCATTCATCCGGAATCAATCGTCCACGCGCTGGTGGAATTCTGCGACGGAGCGCTGGTGGCGCAGGTGGGCTCTCCTGATATGCGGACGCCCATCCAATACGCGTTGACCTATCCGGACCGCCGGACGTGCCCGTCGCGTCCGCTGGATTTTTGCGCCCTGCGGGAGCTGCATTTCGAGCCGCCCGATCCGATAAGATTCCCCGCGATCGAGCTGGGCCATGAGGCCGCCCGCGCGGGCGGAGCGGCCGGAGCAGTGCTGAATGCCGCTAACGAGGCGGCGGTGGAATTGTTCCGCGCGGGCGCGCTACGATTTACCGAGATCGTCGAAGTGACCCGGCAGATCGTCGAACGTGCACCGGGGCGGGCGATGAGGGTGGAGGGCCAGAGTTTAACCCTCGCCGAACTGCTGGCCGCGGATCGCTGGGCGCGGGAGCAGGTGCAGAGCAGCGTGATGGCCGGTGAGTGGTCGGGAAGCATTCCCGCGTTGAGCGCTGCCAAACTATCGCAAAGTTGAGGAATTTGCATGCTTGAGCTGTTGAGTCCGGCGTTTGCCGTCGGCGTAACGAATGTTCTGCACAACCTGGCAAGCACGATCTGGCCGTACCTGCTGATCGCGCTGGGTTTCTCGGCCGTCATTTTCGTTCACGAACTGGGGCACTTCCTCGTGGCCAAGTGGGCCGACGTGCGCGTCGAGAAGTTCGCCATCGGCTTCGGGCGCGAGATCGTTGGCTTCACGCGCGGCGAGACGCGCTATTCGCTTAACATCCTGCCGCTGGGCGGCTACGTGAAAATGCTGGGGCAGGAAGACTTCGACGACAAAACCAACGAGTGGAAAGTCAAGGACGACCCGCGCGCCTTCAGCAACAAACCGGTCGGCGCGCGCATGGCGATTGTATCGGCTGGGGTGGTGATGAACGTCATCTTCGCGGCCCTGTTGTTCATGGTGGTGATGCTGATCGGGGTGCGGGTGGGCGTGCCGATCGTCGGACCCATTCAACCCAACAGCCCGGCCGCGCTGGCTGGTCTGGAGCCCGGCGATGAGGTGTTGCGGATCGACGGCAAGGAAGTCAAGGAATTCACCGAGATTTCCTTCGCCATCATGCTGAACGCGCCGCACGAGCCGATGGATTTCGAGATTCGGCGCGACGGAGAGATCAAGCACCTGCGGATGACGCCGATGAATGACCCCAACCGGGCGCGCGGGCAGCAGCTCGGGTTCTCGGTGGCGCTGACGCGCAAGATTGCCTACGTCGGACCGAGCCTGGAGCATGTTCAAAATCCGCCGAAGGTGGCAGATACCATCGTCGCACTCAATGGTAAACCGCTGACCGATGAAGACATCAATCGCATCAATCTGCTCTTCGGCGCGATTGCGCCGGACCCGATCATCTTGACCCTCGAGCGGACGAGCGCGGGGTCGGATGCAAAAAACCCGCAGCGCTTCAACTTCGAGTTCAAGCCGGAGCTGCGCGTCGAGGGCCCCGATCCGCAGCAGCGCGATTTCATTCACGTACTGGGCCTGAGTCCGCTGATCGAGGTCAGCAGCGTCGAGCCCGGCAGCCCGGCAGAGAAGGCGGGCGTAAAAATCGGTGACGTCGTGCTGAAAGTGGGAGAGGTTTCCTTCCCGACCCAGGCGGACGTGTTGAAGGTCGTGCAGGCCAACGCCAATCGCGAGGTGGCTACCGTCGTGCTGCGCACCGAAGACGGTCAGACGGAGCGGTTGCAACTGATGGTGCGGCCGCGCGTCAAGTTCAAACTCTGGGGACACGAGCCGGCCAAGATTGGCATCGGCTTCGCGGCCGCCGCCACGCACATCCCGCAGATTGGGACGGTCGTGGCGGAATCCAAGGGCGCGATGACGCCCGCGGCGCGGGCCGGCATACCCAGCGGAGCGCACATCGAGCGCATTGGCGGCGCAACCGTCCACGACTGGGCCGAAATGATCGAGGCACTCCGTCGGCACGCCGGCTCCGACGTCGAGATCGCCTATCGCGACCTGGACGATCAGGAACACACGACGGTGATGGCGGTGCCGCATTGCCTGCGCACGAAGCTGGGCTTGCCGGCCGTCAGCCGGATTCTCGCGGTCGATGGCATCGAAAGCTATCGCGTCGAGTACGCCGGGAGCAAGAAGGACGCCTCGATCGGGAATGCGTACGTACTGGGAGAGTTTCTGAAGACGCGCGTGGGCCGTACGGTTTCGGTGAAGTATCGGGCGCACTATGGCGACGAAGCGCAGACGGCCGAGGTCCAGATCACGGATGACATGCTCGATCAATGGCTCGGCCAGATCAACTATGATTTCGACTTCAACCTCGCTCCGGCGCCGCGCGACAAGTTGTTGAAGATCAGTAACCCGGCCGCGGCCCTGTGGGCGGGCACCAAGAAGGCCTACTACTTCGTCGCCCAGGTCTACACGGTGATGCAGCGGATGATCTTTTCGCGCAGCGTCAGCGTGGACAGCCTGTCCGGACCGGTGGGCATCTTCAAGATGGGCTCGGAGGTCGCGCAGACCGGCTTGTCGCAGATGCTGCTGTTCCTGGGCATTATCTCGGCCAACCTGGCCGTCTTGAATTTCCTGCCGCTGCCGATCGTGGATGGCGGGCTGATGGTGTTCCTGATCATCGAGAAGATCAAACGCCGCCCCGTCAGCCTGAAGGTGCAGATGATCACGCAGGTGATCGGGCTGTTCCTGATCATCACGGCGCTGGTGATGGTCACGATTCAGGACCTCACGAAGTAACTGAATGTTCTTGACGCCGAGACGCTGAGGGCGCTGAGGAGGTTGGATTCACCGATTCCTCAGCGCTCTCAGCGTCTGTGCGTCGAGCAACTCCGCTGTTGTGGACAATTCACGAACGGCACTGGATACTACCGAACCGGGCCAGGTGACGACGCGGTCGAGTGATCAGCGGACGGTTATGAGCATTCTCGTCGACAAGGCCACGCGGGTGATCTGTCAGGGCATCACGGGCAAGGCCGGCGCGTTCCACACGGCCAAGTGCCTTGAGTATGGCACCAAGTTCGTGGGCGGCGTGTCGCCGGGCAAGGGCGGGACGAAGAGCGAGCACGGCCTGCCGGTGTTCAACACCTGCGCGCAGGCCGTGAAGGCCACGGGCGCCGAAGCGACCATGATCTTCGTTCCTGCCCCTTTCGCGGCCGACGCGGCGATGGAAGCGGCCGACGCGGGGATCAAGCTCATCGTGCTGATCACTGAGGGCATCCCTACGCTTGATATGGTGAAAGCTCGCGAGTTTCTGGACGATCGCGGCGCGCTGCTGATCGGGCCCAACTGCCCGGGGATCATCACGCCGGGCGAGTGCAAGATCGGAATCATGCCGGGCTACATTCACAAGCCGCCGCAAAACGGCAGCCGCAACGCGGGCATCATCTCGCGCAGCGGCACGCTGACCTATGAGGCCGTCTGGCAATGCACGACGCGCAAGATTTCGCAATCGACCTGTGTCGGGATCGGCGGCGACCCGATCAAGGGCCTGAATTTCATCGAGTTGCTGGAGATGTTTCAGAATGACCCGCAGACACATGGAATCATTCTCATCGGCGAGATCGGTGGCAGCGACGAGGAGGCCGCCGCCGAGTACATTGCCAAGAACGTTCGTAAGCCGATCGTGGCATTCATCGCCGGCCAGACCGCGCCGCCGGGGAAGCGCATGGGCCACGCCGGCGCGATTATCAGCGGCGGCGAAGGCACGGCCGCTTCGAAGATCGCCGCGCTCAAGAAAGCCGGCGTGCATGTGGCCGAATCACCGGCGAAGATCGGCGAGACGCTCGCAGCCGCGCTGGCATGATGTGTGGTGCAGCCGTCCCGGCTGCATTGTGCAGGCGAGACGCCCGCACCACATGGCGTTCAGAAACGCGAGCGTCAGCGAGCGTACGCAGTGGTAGTCTCATGCCGCTCCCTTACGGTCGCGGTTCTGAACCGCGAGCGTCAGCGAGCGCTCGATGACTTTCACTGCCCGAGGATTGATCATGATATCCAAACTGATCTGCGCACTGGCGGTCATCGCAGCGCTGGCGCTCGGCGCCTGCAACGACCATAAAGAGGACGCTTCAAAGTTCAAAGCCGTCAACTCGTCTACCCCGGCGCCAAAACCTTCCGGCGCGACGACCCAGCCGCGCAGTGCGTCAGGGGGCAGCGCGCGGCCGTCGGAGAATCCACCGCCACTTTCGCCCGAGCAGGCGCAGCGCGGCGAACTGCCGCCGGGGCATCCACCCGTGGGCGGTGGGTTACCGGCGCCGAGCGCAGCGCCCCATGACACTCAAATGCGAGCCGCGGTGGGTGAAATCCGGATCGATGGATTAATCGCCAAGGTTCCCGACGAGTGGAAACCGCAAGTACCCACGCCCGGTCCGTTCGCACCGCAGCTCCAATATGGCCTGCCGAAAGTCGAGGGCGATTCAGAGGACGCGGTGGTCAAGATTTTCGTGAACCCGGCGACACGCGGCAAGGCCGAGCCGGTAGTCAACCGCTGGATTACACAGTTCGAACTGCCGCCCGGAACGCCGCCGCCACCCGTCGAGGCGAAAACCCGTGACGGAATCGAGTTCAAGCAACTCGACATCTCGGGCACGTTTAACGGCGGCGGACCGATGATGGGCGGCGGCGGGCCACAGCCTGATTATCGCATGATCGCGGTCTTCATTGACGATCCAGATGGCCCGCACCAGGTGAAGGTGACCGGACCAAAAGCGACGGTGGAGAAGTGGAAGCCCTCGATCGACAAGTTCCTCGACAGCATCAAGCCGGCCTCGTGAGCCAAGCGGCCGGTCATCGCACAGGGGCACCTCAGCGTAGCTGACGCACAGATTGCAGGCGGTAGGCATGATGAACGATCCGAACGCTCCCGGCAGTCCGTTTTTTGCCGGCGAACGTTGGCCGCCCGCGGCCGAGCAGCACGTGCCGCTGGCGCGTCCCGTCTCGGTCTTTGATCTGCCGCCGCAGCGTGATATCCATCCGATGCTGCTGCTGGATGAGCGGCGGCGCGACTGCCTGGTCGATATCGGAATCCTTCTCGCGTTTTTCGCGGGTCTTTTCCTGCTGAATTGGCTGACCGCGCATGCGCTGCTCTGGCTGCATGAGGGCTTCACCGCCCTACCGGACGTCCCGCGCGCTGATGACGACACGAACCTCACACCCGAGCAGGTGCGCTTCGCATTCCTGCTGACACTCGTGATTGGACTCGTCACCGTCGGGGTCGTGACGCTCATCGCCAAGGCACGCGGGCAGCGGCTGGCGGCGCTGGGGCTGAGCACACGCGCGCTCGGCTGGAATCTGCTGCTGGGTGCGGCTGCCACCGTGCTGTCATTCGTGGCGATGTGGACGGGGGCCCTGTTCATTGTGCTGCTTGTTCCGGGCGGCATGGAGCTGCTCCAGAAGAATGGCGATCGACTCAGCGAAGAAATTCCGCCGCTCGGGACGGTCGGCATGGCTATTGCGTTTCTGTGTGTGGGATTTTATGAGGAAGTCGCCTTTCGTGGATTCCTCATGCCGCGCCTGCGCCGGGCAACCGGAAGCTGGATGGTTGCCGTAATTATCAGTTCCGCGCTATTCGCCGTCGCCCACATGAGTTCGCAGGTCTGGGTGGCCGTGATCCCGCTCTTCCTGGTCGGGTTGAACCTGGCGATTTTCGCAGCCATCCGCCGCTCGCTGGTTCCGTCCATCATTGGACACTGGCTGTTCGACCTGATTAACGTGCTGGTGCTGCAGCATTATCTGAAAAGTCTGGGACCCGTCGGAATGTAAGCGCGGTCAAACCATTCGCACGTGACACGCGCCGCGATAAGCTGAGACCATGCCATCGTCACTCTGGGAATCGCTCCGGTCCGGGCAGCCCATCGACCCCTCCACAAGCGTTTGCGCCGCTAAACCTGATTTTGCCCATCGCGGCCTGCTGCTCGACGTTTCGCGCGGCAAGGTGCCGACGCTGGACACGCTCAGGCACCTTGCGGACCGCATGGCCGAGCTGAAGCTCAATCAACTCCAACTATACATCGAGCATGCGTTCGACTTTCAGTTCGATCCGGACATCGCGCGCGGCTGCGATCCGCTGACGGCGGACGAGATTCGAGCACTCGACGCGTATTGTCGCGAGCGCCACATCGAGCTCGTTCCGTGCCTGGCCGTGTTTGGCCACATGGGCCGCATCCTCAGCCTGCCGCAGTATCGGCACCTGGCCGAGATCGAAGCGACGAAATCGTGGGAGCAGATGAACTGGTTCGAGCGTGGCCGGGGCTTCACGCTCGATGCGCGCAACCCCGAGTCGCGCGGGCTGGTCGAACGCATGCTGGCCGAGTTCCTACCGCTGTTCTCCGCGCCTTATATCAATATCTGCTGCGATGAGACCTATGACCTGGGCAAAGGCAAGAACGCTGCCGTCGCGGCCCAGATCGGCGTCGGGCGGTTGTATCTGGAACATCTGCACTTTCTGCACGATCTGTGTGCGCGCTACGGCAAGCGGATCATGTTCTGGGGCGATATCATGCGCAAATACCCGGAGCTGATCGCCGACATTCCGCGCGACGCGATCGTGCTGAACTGGGGCTATGAGGCCGATTTCGATTTCGATAGCACCGCGCTCTTCACGAGCGCCGGGCTCGAGACCTATGTGTGCCCATCCACGTGGAGCTTCGCGCGCTTGCTCTCAGCGCTGGACGTGGCCGAAGGCAACATCCGCGGTCACGCTGTTGCGGGTAAGCGGCACGGCGCGGCCGGGCTGCTCAATACCCATTGGGGCGATCACGGCCACATCAACACGCTGGCCGATGCGTGGCACGCCATCGCGTTGGGGGCGGACGCCGCCTGGCACGCCACGCCGCCCGAATCGTCCGAGCAATTCGACCGCGCCTTCAGTACGCATTTCTTCAACGATCCCGAGGCGCGGCTGTTGCGCCCCTTGCGGCGTCTGGCGCGCGCCGCCGGCACCTGCGCCACCTGGCGCGTACTCTACAAAGATTTCGCCGACGAAAGCGGGCCGGATGCGCTGCCCGCGCCCGAAGTGGCCGCCGCTATCGGAGCTGCCGCGCGCGAAGCGCTGCTTGTCCTGGACGACTACGAGCGCGCGCAACGCGGCGATCCACAGGACCTGGCCGAGCTTCGATTGGTTTGCCGGCTGGCGGCGCTATTACCCCAAAAGGTCGGCTTATCCCGGTATGCGCATGATTGGGCCACAAGCACGCTAGACCAGGCCCGGTTCGCGAATGCGTTCGCCAGCGACGTAGAGGCGCTCGTCCCCGAGTTCGTGTCGAGTTGGCTAACGCGTAACAAGACCTCGTCGTCAGCCGACGTAGTCGCGGTGCTGCGAAAGCTGGCCGGCGCCGCACGAGACTTGCCCCTGCGTGATGACAGACGCTAGGATGAGTCAACATGCCGACGAAAGGAAAAACCGCACCGCGCCGCACCTCGCGAACCGCATGGTTAACCGCCCTGAACGGGCTGGCGGACGACATCACTCGCTGGAGCCGCGAGCAGAGGTGGCTGGTGCAGCGCGAGCAGAAAGAGATTCGCGAGGAAAGGCTGGGGACTTATTCCGCGCCCTACCTGATCGTTCAAACGCCGCAGGGCCGGTTCGTCGTCGATTCCATCGGGCAATCGGTCATTGGCGCCAGCGGGCGCGTTGATCTGTACGCCTGGCCATCGTTTCACCGGGTCCGGTTGCTGCTTCGACAAGCCGGAACGTGGAAGGTGCGGACTGATTCCGGGATTGACTGGCCAAAGCCGTGGAACCGCGAAACATTTGTACAGCTCGTGAAGGACCTGGTCGCGGCTGAGTGAACACTTCGATATTCTACGATCGCATCCGATCGGTCGAGCACGAATATCGCGCGGCGAAAGTGGCGGTCGTGCGCCTCCGAGGCATCACGGCGGTCGATCCGACCATATTACGCGGTACCGAAGTGGAGCCGTCGGATGTCGTAAGATGCGATCACTTCCTGGAGCCCACTTATGTCATTCGAATGTTCGCGGAGTTCGAAGTTGCGTTACGGGTTTTCTGGACGGCCGCACGGCAGCTTCGAAGCCCCTCGCGCGCTCGCGCGGAGGTGCTCATGGATGGAGTGGCCGCGCGCTGTCGAATTTCACCCGAGATCCACAGCGCTGCGCACATCGTGCGCGAGTACCGCAATGATCTCGTGCACGCCCGGGCATTCGGTGGCATTCTCGAGATCGGCGAATGCCGCTCAAGGCTGTGCCGATTCCTGAGCAAATTGCCGTATGATTGGCCGCCGTTACGGTCCGGTCAGCGCCGAAGATAGCGCGGCGTGATCGAGAAGGTCGATGTGATGGTCGACGTTCGCGTCGTGTACGCGGCAGGCGTCGAAGGGCGGCAGGGTTGCGATGCTTCCGGTAAAGCAACGCGCGAAATCCGCGAAGTCGCGGAGATCCACGTGCCCGTTGCCGTCGGCGTCGAACGGGCTGGTCACGGGCAGCAAATCATCCAGCACGCGCGCCATCACCGCGTCGCGCGTCGCAGCCGGGGTCACGGTCTCGAGGGGAACGCCCAGCACGATATCGCGGTAGACGCCGGAGTTGTAGCGTATGCCGGCGCTGTCGGCCGTGCCGCCGACATAGGTCAATACCGATGTGGCGCTCGCGCCGGGCCCGATGCGATCGGGCGAGTTCACGGGATACACAGCACCAGACGATTCGGAAAAGCTGAACGGCCCGACGCCAGACAGAATCGAGCCCGTGAAGCCGACGGCCGATGACGTCCCGGCATTGTCGCCCAGATAGGCCGCGTGCAACACGTTCGTGAAGAAAACAGCGCCACCGCCGAAGCCCACCAAATCGCGGCCGATCTCAGAACCACTGGTAAACAGCCGTCCCATGTTGTTCTGCAGGTAATTGAATATCGCGAATTGCTCGCCGCTCGTGAACGTGTGGGTGGTCTCGCTCTCCCGCCCGAGAAGCCAGTCAACTGTTTCGTAGTTCGACAGCATGACCGTGTTCTCGATCACGGCCTCATGGGCCACGGACTCGAAGGCGATCGGTAGATCGCGCATGGCCTCCGCGTGCTGCACGACGTAATCGAACGCGTTGCAACGCCGCTCGATCGGGCGGAACATCGGCCCATCCGGAATGACGTAGGTCGGATCGAGCCCGCGATCCACGCGATCGAACCCGTTGACGATCAGGACCTGCGGTTCATTCGCGAGTGCTGCCCGGACGGCGAGAACTTCCGAGGGCAGCGATTCGCCACCGGCATTGACGGCCGTCACGCGAAAGTACGTGATCTCCCCAGCCGGCACGTCCACCAGGGTGGTCGTCAGCACATTCCCGACGGCCGTGCCGCCGTCGAACCCATAACCATTGCTCGAGCGATACACACGATACCCGGTTGGCGGATCACCGTAGGCACCCCCATTCGGACCTGCGGCCCACGTCACGACCACGTTGCTGCCGCTGGTAATGACCCGCGGCTTCTGCGGCGGCTCCGGCAGAAACACCAGCGGAACCGTGCTGCCCGACAACTGGTGCAGAAACTTGATCATGCCCTGCACGCTGGCGCGCGCCAGGGCCTGCCGCACGAACATATTCTTGAGATTGTTAGCGTCGTTCACATTATCGTGGAACGCCACTTCCAGAATGGTCGCATCAAATTCATTGCCGTTATTGGTCGTGCTGATGGCACCGAAGCTTCCGTTGTACGGATTGGAACGCGGCACCCACGGCGACTCTAGCAGGCTGTTGAGCGAGATCATGTCATTCTCGACCTCGTCGCCCAGAATGGTGGCATACGCCACCTGATTGGTGGTCGGGCTGGTCGTGACCAAGGCCTCTGTCCCCTGAGCGCTGCAGGGAGGATTCGCGCAGCCGGCCGCGTTCGAGTGAAATTCCAGATAAACACGCCGCCAGCGGTCATTGTTGAACATCTGGTTGTTCATGTAGGCCGCCCAGCGCGCCGCGGTGCCGACGTTGTCGCTCTGATCATCCAGACCGGCCACATCCCAGATGTTGCTGGGAATCATGCCGGAACTGTTGGTCGTGTGGCTCAACTCGCTCTCGGCCCAGTAGCGCGCGCACTCCTCCTCGCGCGGATATCCGCTGACGGTGCCCGGCCCGGGCCGCACGACGTCGCCGACGCCGTTGCCGAAGCGGATGGCATCCGCGATGACGACGCCGCTGTCCGGCGACGCATTGCTGATTTCTACGTAACCGCTTGTGCCGGCCAAGAAATGGTAATTGCCTAACCACACCCAGCCCTTGCCGACCAGGCGGTGATCGACGACCACATCCGTCATGCCGCCGCTGTGGCCCACGCGATAAGTCTCGTGCACACGGTTGGTGCCGTCCAGCGCCCACGCATAAATCGGATAGAAGCCGTCCTGCGGCAGGTTCGGTGTGTAGCGCGCCGTAGCCGTCTCAGTCGGCGCGGCGTTGGTGAAACGATACGGAATGCCGCTGAGCGTCACACCGTTCTCGAAAAACTCGCTCGTGGCGGTGCTGTTCGTCCAGCTTCCAGTATAGGTCACGCCGGGATCATCGTTGTCCAGTACAACCTCGCTATTCTGATATCCGACCGGCCGGAAAGGCACGACCGTGGCGCCGGCCTGATACGCATATTTCACGAAGTAATTGAGCTGTTCGAGGTTCCCATAATCTTCATTCATGTCGAGCAACAGCGGCCGCTGCAGGAACCAGCTTGACGACCCGGCCGTCCAGCCATGACCAGCCGAACAGAAAACCGTCACACCGGTCAGCGCCCCCGTCGGTTGCGCACCTGGCGGTCCGTCTGTCCAGCCCGCGGCATCGGGCGCCCAATAGATGGCGCCGAAGAGGCACAGAACGGCCGAAGTTGTGTAGCGTCGCCCCTTGTGGGCGGCGCGGTGTGATCGACGATCGCGCGCGTGCATCCTTCTGCCCCCGTTGGCAAGCCCCTCACTTGTATGTTATCAGAACGCCCGGATCCAGGGCAATCCGCGTTTGGGCTGCTTACGCGGGCAACTTCCGTTAAGATGCAGACCGGCTGGCTAAATCGGGCCGCCACAACCGAGAGCACCGATGCGCACGCGCTGTCTCCTGATCTTATGTCTCGCCCTGACGATTCCAGCGCGTGTCGCGGCAGCGGCCGATTCGCCAGACCTGCCCGACGGTCGCGATCCGAGCAAATATCCGCCCGATACTCCGGTCGATTTTCAGCACCTGTTGCTGGACCTGACATTCGCGGACCCGCGGTCGAAATCATTCACGGGCCGGGCCACGTATACTTTCCGGCCGGTCCAGCCATCGGTCAGGCGACTGGTGCTGGATGCGGTCGATCTGCAAATCACCCGCGTGACGCGGGACTCGGGCGCGCAGCGCGATGACCTGCTTTACGACTACGACGGTCGGCACTTGCTCGTGCACTTTCCGGAACCCCTGCCGCAGGACAAAGACGTGGCCCTCTCGATCGACTACCGCTGCATTGATCCCGCCGCGGGCATGATTTTCGCACTGCCGGAACCCGATTCGACCCGCGGGGTTGTTATCCATACGCAGGGTGAGACGGAGTTCGCCCGCTACTGGTTTCCTTGTCTGGACTCACCCGTCGATCGGCTCACGACCGAAACGCGCGTCTCGGTCCCGCGCTCCATCACGGTGATTTCCAACGGGGAATTAATCGAGCGAATCGAGCCTAATCCAGTAGCCGAGAAGTCAGTGGTCTGGCATTATCGGCAGAACGTGCCGCACGTCGTCTATCTGGTCTCGCTGGTCATCGGCGAGTTCGAATGCCACACCGACACCTGGCGCGGAATTCCAGTGCAATATTTCTACGCCCCCGGCCGCGAGCGCGAAGCCGTCAATACCTATCGGCGCACGCCGGAGATGATCGAGCAATTCTCCACGCTGCTGGGGGTGGATTACCCCTATGCCAAGTACAGCCAGGTGAACGTGCCGCTGTTTGAGTTCGGCGGCATGGAAAATATCTCGGCCACCACGATGGCCGAGCACGCGCTGCTCGACGACCGCGCCCTGCTCGATACCGACCTGGAAGGCTTGGTCTCGCACGAGCTGGCCCATCAGTGGTTCGGCGATCTGCTCACGTGCCGCTCGTGGGATCACATCTGGCTCAATGAGGGCTTCGCCACTTTCATGGCCAGCGTGTGGACCGAGCACTCGAAGGGCCGGGCGGAATACGACGCCGAATTCTGGAGCAGGATCAACGGCGTCGCCGCCGCCGACCTGACCGATTCCGGAAAAGCCCTGGTGTTTCGCGATTATGCCCAAGCCTTCGAGCCTTTCTTTCACAAGGGCAGCCTGGCCTACTCGAAGGGCTCGTGCCTGCTGCACATGCTGCGGCATCAGCTTGGCGACGAGTTGTTCTGGAAGGCGTTGCATGAGTACGTCACCGCGCATCGCGCGCAGCTCGTGGAAACCGACGACCTGCGCGCGGCTTTCGAGCGCGTCACCGGCCGCAGTTTCGAGCAGTTCTTCCGCCAATGGGCATTTCGCCGCGGCGTGCCCAAACTAAAGGTCAAATATTCCTGGTCCGACGCCGACAAGCTGGCCGAAATCAGCGTCACGCAGACGCAACCCATTTCGCGCGAAACACCGGCGTTCGTGCTGCCGCTGGATGTGCTGTTCCGCACGGGCGATCAGGCGCAGCGCGCCACGATGCAAGTGGATGCGAAGGAATCGGTCTATCGCAAGCGACTGGAATCCAAGCCCGAGCTGGTCTGCATCGATCCCGACGGCGGCGTGCTGGCCGGCTTCGATGTCGATTTGCCGAAACCGATGTGGCTCGAACAGCTCGCCGACGGGCCGACGGTCGCCCGGTTGCGCGCCATGCAGCATTTCCGCTCCGACAAATCAGACGACGTCGTCGAAGCGCTCCTGCGCATTCTGAATGATCCGGACGCCCTCTGGTCGCTGCGCAACGAGTGCGCCGCCGCGCTGGGCGAAATGCAGTTGCCGCACGTCATGCAGAAGCTAAGCGACGCGCTCGGCTCCGATGGGGGCGGCATCGCTGGTGCCCGCGTGCGCCGCGCGATCGTCGATGCCCTTGGCCGATACGAAACGCCGGAAGCCGCCGAAGTCCTGATGCAGTTCGCGCGCTCCGACCCGGCATACGGTGTCGAGGCCGCCGCAACCGCCGCGCTGGGCCGCACTGTCTTCGGTGATGTGACCGACATTCTCCTGGCCAATGCGGAAAAGGATTCCTACAACGATGAGATCCGCCGCGCCGCGCTCCAGGCGCTGGCCGATCGCGATCTGGAGGCCGGCATCGAGCCGGCGCTGAATTACGCTGCACATGGCCACTACGACCGCATTCGTCCCGATGCCATTCGCGTGCTGGGTCGTCTGGGCCGGCATAAAACACAGACTGACCGCGTCCGCCGCTTTCTGACCGGCTTGATCATGGATCCCGAGCCACGAGCGCGCCGCGCGGCGCTCGATGCCTTCGGCGAGCTGGGTGCGCCGCAGGCCGCCGCGGTTCTGCGCGGCGTAGCCGACGGCGGCGCGGATTCGGCCACGCGCGATACGGCCCGCGGCGCACTCGGCCGGCTTGGCGCCGCCCCGCCGGACACTCCGGCGGCTGCCGCCCTGCGGCGTGAGATCGGCCGTCTTCGCGATGAATTCCAGAAAATTCAGGACCGTCTCAAGTCCGCCGAGTCCAAGCTGCCCACGCAGGAATAAACGCGCTTCCCGGGTGATGGGACGCTTGCAAATGGACCGGACCATTTGCTACGATGTTCCCTGGTCGGGGGCAGCGACGCGTCGCTGCGAGCAGGGGCGCGGTCACTGCTCGTACTGAAAAGCATTCCACCAGAAAGGCATCGTTCATGCACGTTCCTTCTGCTCTCGCGGCAGGGCCGCTCCGGATTTGGTTCGCGCTGGTTTGCTCGTTGTGTTTTTTCTCAGTTGCGCGAGGTCAGTTCGCGGCCGGCGATTTATCGCTGCCGAATTATGACAGCCGCCGCGAGGACCCGCAGGTCCAGGTGCAGGTTCAGCAAGACCTGGCCGGCCGGGATCTGACCGCGCGAAATCGCGCGGCAGCCGATCTGGCCGCGCATGTCGCGGGCGTGCGCATCGACTATGACGACGTGCTGGACACGCCGCAGTACATCGGCTCGCCTTTGCGGCTGCTGACCGACAAGCCCGCCGATCGCCCGCTCGATGCCAAGCGGATCGTGGCCGGATTCGTGCGCGATCATGCCGACATCGTCGGCATCGTACCGGACGAGCTGTCCGCGGCTGTGATGGAGCGCGATTTCTTCACGCAGCACAACGGCGTGCGGCACTTCACCTACCAGCAGCAGATCGACGGCATCGATATCTTTCAGGCCTTCGTGCGCACCAGCGTGACGCCCGCGGGCGAAATCGTGAACTTCAGTAGCCTGATGCTGCCGCGCCCGGCGGGCGGCTTTGTCGT
Organism: Phycisphaerae bacterium; assembly: GCA_036505095.1. GTDB lineage: Bacteria > Planctomycetota > Phycisphaerae > UBA1845 > UBA1845 > DASXUA01. The sequence continues at coordinate 7,340 of DASXUA010000263.1, read as the reverse complement.
TCCCGACTGGCGGCTGTCCGCAACTGAAGCCGTCGAGCGCGCCGCGGCGAACGTCGGCATCACGCTGATGCAGCCGCGGCAACTCAAGCAACCCGCCGCCGGCCCACAGCAGCGGCAAGTCTTCGCGCGCACGGCCGATTTCGCAGATGACGTCGAGGTCTGGAAAGTCTACTTTCCGCTCACCGCCAAACAGGTGCGCCCCGGCTGGCTGGTTGTCGTGCCGCAGCCCGGCATCGGCAATGTCTATGAAATTATCGTAGATGCCGCCGACGGTCGCATCCTGCACCGCTGGAATCGCCTGCACTTCGACACCACCGAACCGATCATGTTCAACATCTACACCAGTGACAGCCCCGGCCCCGGCTCACCGGGCACCGACACGCCCAACGGCTTCCAGTTCCCGCTGGTCCCGCGGACCCTTGTGACCGTGACGCCAGCCGACGTGATGACCTACTCGCCCAACGGCTGGATCAATGACGGCGTGAACGAGACCCTGGGCAACAATGTTGATGCGCATACCGATTTGGATGCTAATAACTCGCCAGACCTGCCGCGTCCGATGGGCAACCCTTATCGCGTGTTCGATTTCCCGCAGGACAACGCCATGCCGCCCAGCAGCTATCGTTCGGCGGCCGTCACGCAGCTTTTCTATCTGACGAATCTTCATCACGATAAGCTCTACTCGCTGGGATTCGACGAGGCCGCGCACAATTTTCAGGACATGAACTTCAGCGGCATGGGTGTGGGCGGCGACCGCATTCAAGCCGACGCCCAGGACGGCTCCGGCACGAATAACGCTAACTTCTCCACCACCGGCACCGACGGCAGCACCGGCCGCGTCCAGATGTATGTCTGGACGGGCCCGAATCCCGACCGTGATGGCGATCTGGATGCTGACATTGTCTTCCACGAATTGACCCACGGCGTGTCGATCCGCCTGAACGACGGAACGCTCGTCGCGCCGCAAGGTGGCGGCATGGGCGAGGGCTGGAGCGATTTCTTCGCCGTCGTCCTGAATTCCCAGACCGGCGACGATGTGAACGGCGTGTATCCGGCGGGCGCTTATTCGACCTTGCTGCTCGGCGCCGGGTTCGTGAATAACTATTACTTCGGCATCCGGCGCTTTCCGTATTCCACGGACCTGAACAAGAACCCGGAGACTTTTGCCGACATCGATCCGAACCAGCTCAGCTTTCCGCCCAGCATCCCGCGCTCGCCGGTCATCGGCAATAACGCCGCGGAGGTGCATAACGTCGGCGAAGTCTGGTGCACGACACTGCTCGAATGCCGCGCGAACGTGGTCACCCATTACGGCTTCTCAGGCAACGATCTGGTGCTGCAGTTGGTGGTGGACGGCATGAAGCTCAACCCGCTCACGCCGAACTTCCTGCAGTCACGTGACGCGATCCTGCAGGCCGACATGGTCGACAACAACGGCGCCAACCTGCTGCCCTCGCTGTGGCCGGGCTTCGCCAAGCGCGGCATGGGCTACTCGGCCACCTCACCCGGCGCCGGCAGCACCAGCGGCATTGTCGAAGCCTTCGATACTCCAGCCCCGACGCTGCAATTCACGTACCCACTTGGCCGGCCTGACATCAGCGCCCCCACGGGCGGAACACCGGTCACAGTTGAAGTCACCGGACTCTTCGACGGCGTTCTGGCACCCGGTTCGGTGCAACTACATGCGGCCATCGATGACGGTCCGTTCAGCGCGGTCCCGATGACTCCGACGGATGTGCCAAATCGCTTTGTCGCACCGCTCCCGCCGGCGCCGTGTTTCAGCCGGCTCCAGTGGTACATCACGGGTGAGGAAGTGACCAACGGCCTGGTGAGTAACCCGGCCAGCGCGCCGGCCGCCTCCTATGAAGCGGTATCCGCCACGGGAACGTCGATTCCCTTCCAGGATGATTTTGAAACGAACCTCGGCTGGACCGTCGGCGCACCGGGTGACACCGCCACGACCGGCATCTGGGTGCGGGTGGACCCGGTGGGTACGGCCGCCCAACCGGAAGACGACCACACGCCCAACGGCACCATGTGCTATGTTACCGGTCAGCAACCGCCCGGCGGAACGCTGGGTTCGAATGACGTAGACGGCGGCGGCACCACATTGCTGAGCCCGACGTTGGATCTTTCATCCATCGCGGGGCCGATCCGCATACGCTATGCGCGCTGGTATTCCAACAGTACCGGCTCTTCCCCGAACGCTGACACTTTCGTCATCTCGATTTCGAACAACAATGGCGCGACTTGGACCATCGTCGAGACCGTCGGTCCGGTAGTGCAAGCCAGTGGGGGCTGGTTCGAGCATGAATTCGTCGTCAACGATTTCGTGACTCCAACGGCGCAGGTCAAGATGCGCTTCGTCGCGTCGGATTTCGGTGCGGGTTCCATAGTCGAGGCGGCGGTGGATGACTTCGCCGTGATTACGTACACCTGCGCGATCAACGGCAATTGCAATGGCCAAGGTGGCATCGGCCTGTTGGATTACGCGCTCTTCGGCGCCTGCCTGACGGGACCCGATGTTGGAAGCATCGGCCCGCAGTGTTCGTGCGCCGACCTGGACGCCGACCTCGACGTGGACCTGCAAGACGTCGCCGATTTCCAGAATCTCTTTAGCGGTGAGTAACCGTGTAGTCGCGCAACGGCTGATGATGCGCGAGAAAGAGGCCTTGTACATGAATGCACGCTTCGAATCGGGCCCCCTGCGGGTGATCGTTGGAACCGTGTCCTTGGCCTGCTTTGCTTCCATCGTGCACGGCCAACTCGCAGCCGGCACCGCGTCGCTTCCGAACTACGACAGCCGCCGCGAGGACCCACAGATCCAGGTGCAGGTTCAGCAAGACTCGGCGGGGCGGGATCTCGTTGCGCGAAACCGCGCGGCGGCCGATCTCACCGCGCACGTCGCGGGTGTGCGGATCGACTATGACGATGTGCTCGACACGCCGCAGTACATCGGTTCGCCCCTGCGGCTGCTGACCGACAAGCCCGCCGATCGCCCGGTCGACGCCAAACGGATCGTGGCCGGATTCGTCCACGTTCACGCCGACATCGTGGGCATTTCGCCGGAGGAGCTGTCTGCGGCCGCGATGGAGCGCGATTTCTTCACGCAGCACAACGGCGTGCGGCACTTCACCTACCAACAGCAGATCGATGGCATCGATATCTTTCAGGCCATCGTGCGGACCAGCGTGACGCCCGCAGGCCAGATCGTGAACTTCAGCAGCCTGATGCTGCCGCGCCCAGCGGGCGGGTTTGTCGTTCCCGTTTGGCAACTCTCAGCGACCGAGGCGATCGAGCGCGCCGCGGCGAACGCCGGCATCACGTTGACGCAGCCGCTGCAGCTCAAGCAACCGCGGGAGGGCGAGGTCGCAGATCCGCCGTGGCGGGCTCCCGGCGAGCCACGGCAGCGTCAGGTCTTCGCGCGCACGGCCGACTTTGCGGACGACGTCGAGGTCTGGAAAGTTTACTTTCCGCTCACCGCCAAGCAGATCCGCCCGGGTTGGATGGTGGTCATTCCCCAGCTTGGAATCGGCAATGTCTATGAAATTATCGTTGATGGCGCCGACGGCCGCATCCTGCACCGCTGGAACCGCCTGCACTTCGACACCACCGAACCGATCACGTTCAATATCTATCGGAGCGACAGCCCCGCGCCGGGCTCGCCGGGGACCGATACACCCAATGGATTCCAGTACCCGTTCGTCTCTCGCGCGCTCGGGACGGTGACGCCCGAAGCGATGATGACTTACTCGCCGAATGGCTGGATCGATGACGGCGTCAACGAGACCCTGGGCAATAACGTTGATGCCCACACGGATCTGAACGCCGACAATCAGCCCGACCTGCCGCGGCCCCATGGTGACCCATATCGCGTCTTCGACTTCCCGCAGGACAATTCGATGGCGCCGAGCACCTATCGTCCAGCGGCCGTGACGCAGCTTTTCTATCTGTTGAACCTTTATCATGACAAGCTCTATTCGCTGGGATTTGACGAGGCCGCGCATAACTTCCAGCAGATCAATTTCAGCGGTATGGGCGTCGGCGGGGATCGCATGCAAGGCGATGCCCAGGACGGCTCGGGTACGAACAATGCCAATTTCAACGGAATGGGCGCGGATGGCACTCCCGCGCGCATCCAGATGTATGTCTGGACGGGTCCCAATCCCGATCGCGACGGCGATCTGGATGCCGACGTGGTCTTCCACGAAGTCACCCACGGCACATCGATCCGCCTGAACGACGGAACGCTGGTCGCGCCGCAGGGCGGCGGCATGGGCGAGGGCTGGAGCGATTTCTTCGCGGTCGTTCTCAACTCGCAGCCGGACGACGACGTGAATGCCGTCTATCCATGCGTGGCTTACTCGACCTATCAGTGGCTGGGAGGTACGAATAACTATTACTTTGGCATTCGCCGCTTCCCGTACTCGACGGACCTGAACAAGAACCCGGAAACGCTCGCGGATATCGATCCCGCTCAGCAGAGTTTCCCGCCGGGCGTGCCGCGCAACACGATTATTCCCAACACCGCCAACGAGGTGCACAACGTCGGCGAGGTGTGGTGTGTGACGCTGCTCGAATGCCGCGCGAACCTGGTCACCCATCAGGGCTTCTCGGGCAACGATCTGGTGCTGCAATTGGCGGTGGACGGCATGAAGCTCGACCCGGCCACGCCGACCTTCCTGCAAGCGCGCGACGCAATCCTGCAGGCCGACATGATCGACAATGCTGGCGCCAATCTGCTGCAATCGCTGTGGCCGGCCTTCGCCAAGCGTGGCATGGGCCTCTCGGCCACCGTCCCCGCCGCCAACACCACCAGCGGCATCGTCGAGGCCTTCGATGCGCCGGTCCCGCAACTGCAGTTCAGCTATCCGCTGGGCCAGCCGTTGGCTGCGGCCCTCGACGGGTCCACCACCGTGACCGTGCAGATCGGCAGCCTGTTCGGCGGCATGCTGGTGCCCGGTTCGGTGCAGCTCGTGACCTCCGCGAATAACATGCCGTACGTCTCGGCGCCCATGGTTGAGACGACGCCGAACGTTTTTGTGGGCAACCTGCCGTCCGGGATTTGCCTGAGCAAGATCCGCTGGTACGTGACGGCCGCGGAAGCCACCAGCGGCTTGACAAGCAATCCGCCGAACGCCCCCAGCGGTTCTTACCAAACCGTGGCGGCCACCGGCATCGTCCCCGACTTTGCGGATGACTTCGAGACCGATCAGGGTTGGGTGGTCGGCGCGCCCGGTGATTCCTCGGTCGCTTCGGGGTTCTGGGTGCGCGTCGATCCGAACGGCAGCAGCGCCCAGCCCGAGGACGATTACACCCCCACCGGGACCATGTGCTTCGTCACGGGTCAGCACACCCCGGGCAACAACGCCGACGCCGATGACGTCGACGCCGGCACGACCACCCTGACCAGTCCCACCTTCACCGCGCTGCACGCGAGCGACTGGATCAGTTACGCGCGCTGGTTCTACGGCAGCGCGGGCGACTCTTTCATGTCGCAAATCTCGAACAACAACGGCGCGACCTGGGTGACGATCGAGAACCTGACCAGCAGCGCGCCGGTTTGGACGCTGCGCAGCTTCACGCTGAGCACCTACGTCACGCCGACGACTCAGATGAAGCTGCGCTTCCGCGCCACCGACGGCACCCCAGCCAGCACCTGCGAAGCCGCCGTCGATAACGTGATGGTCTTTGACTACGCCTGTGCCCTGAACGGCAACTGCAACGGTGTGGACGGCATTGGCCTGCTCGACTACGCGCTCTTCGAAATTTGCCTGACCGGGCCAGACGCCGGCCCCATCGCTTCGCCGTGCGGCTGCGCCGATACCGATGCCGACTCCGACGTGGACCTGCAAGATGTCGCCGCGTTCCAAAACGTGTTCAATGGCCAGTAGAGTCATGCCGCGCGCATGATTGCGCCCGGAAAAAACTGAACCCTGAACCCTCTTCCGGGTCTCTGATCCCTGTATCATGCAGGCAATGCCTGCGATCCTGCGCATTCTGCTTGATCCCGCGCTCGACGGTCCGACCAACATGGCCCGTGACGAGGCCCTGCTGGAATCCGTCGGCCGTCCCGGCGCGCCGGGACCGTTCACCCTGCGCCTTTACCAGTGGTCGCCGCCGACGATTTCGCTCGGCTATTTCCAGCCGTATGCCGATTACGAAGCGCTCGAGCCACCCGCGCGCGAGCTGACCGTCGTGCGCCGCCCGACCGGCGGGGGGGCCATCCTGCACGATCAGGAGCTGACCTATTCGCTGGCGCTGCCGATCGATCATCCGCTCCTGGGATCCGGTCCGAACAGGCTCTATGAATCGGCACACGACGCCGTAATCGCCGCGCTGGCCGAATTGAACGTCGAGGCGCGCCGCGGTGGTGTCACGGATAATTCCGGCCCGCGCCGCGGCCCGTTCTTCTGCTTCGCGCGGCGCCACGCCTTCGACGTATTGCTCGCGGGGTGCCATAACCGCGTCGCGCCAGACGATCCATCAGAACCCCCCACGCCAATGGGGGGTGACGTTCGTGCGCTGAAGACGTGCGCAGGTCACCCCGCCCTTGCAGGCGGGGTTCTGAGTAGTCTCGGGCCAGTGGACGGTCAAAAGATCGCCGGCAGCGCCCAGCGGCGGACGCGCCGCGCTGTACTGCAGCATGGCTCGATCGTGCTCGCCGTGCGCTACCCGCAGCAACCGGCCGCCGTATTACCGCTCCCGATGGATGCCGCGACCTTCGGCGCGCGCTTCGCCGCCGCCTTTACGCGCCTATCATGCCTGGAGTCCACCGCCGGTGTATGGTCGCGATCCGAGCTGCACGCGGCCGACCGGCTCGTGGCCAAGTACGCGGGTGACGAATGGATGCGGCGCGCGTAACTCGCCGCCACTTTCGACTTGGACGCGGCCTATCGCACGGTTATGCTCGGGTGTCCAATCGAGCGGGCGGTCTTTTTCTCCAAAATCAAGGAGCAGGTAATGAGCAAGCGTCAACGTCTGGCGGCCGGCGTGATCGCGGTGGCGGGTGTGGTCGGGCTGTTGGGATGCGCGTCGTACCCGGGCGTGGTCAAGCCCTTTGCGGATCTCAAACCCCTATCGTCCGATCTGGCAATTTTCGAAAACGACAAGATCGAGATCTATCTCGCGGCGAACGCGCGGCCAGCGTTTCCCTGCACGCTGGCCGTGGCGAAGCTGCTCGATTGGCGCGGCCCGTACGCCCATCGTTATGAGCGGAGCGCCTCGTCGTCATATGCGCTGGAAGTTATCAGCGGGCCGGAGGCGGAGGGCTGGCGCAAGCTCGCCGAGAAGCCGGCCGGTGGCGGCGAGGCGACGATCAACCAGGTGCAGTTCATCAG
>DASXUA010000262.1:0-4163 GCA_036505095.1 Phycisphaerae bacterium | reverse complement strand
TATTGTGGTGCATCCGCCGGGTGGAATGGGCCCGCTCAGCGCGACGGTGTAGGGACCACTGCCGGAGCCGTCAAAATCGGTGACGCTCGGACACGGCGTGGAGCCGGCCGGCGTTCCCGTGTACGAGCATTGAATCGTGATCGGGTCGCGGGCGTGGAAAATCGCCGGGAGCGAACGTGCTTGAAGATTTTAACCGCGCGCTGGTCCGAACCTGGCGACGGCGGCGCGACGCGATAATCGACGATCTCGCCAAGCGTCGGCCGGCGAAGTTTCTGGAATTACTCGTTACTCTGGCGCAGCAAGACCCGGATTCGCAGCCGGTCACTCGCGAAGAACTGCTTAGCGCCGTTTGGGAACGGGCGCGCGGCCCGGTCAATTCGGAAGTCTAACGGGACGGCGACTAGCTATCGCCAAGCGGACCGGGTGACGTGTCGCGCTGCACCTACCGCGATACGCGCCCGGACCGGCCCGGAAAGTAGGTGCCGATGTCAGAAGACCCGAAGGCTATTCGCAGCGAGGCCACGCAGACGCTCGCCTGGCTCAGTCATCACGTTACCTCGCGAGGGTTACTCCCGCAGATATTTGAGAGCGAGTTGCAACAGCGACTCTTGCGCCTCTTTGTCGCGTGTCGTGCGGCGCAGGCTCTCTCTCAGGCCGGCTACGAGCTGCTTGAGCGCCGAATTTCCCATGACAACGACGCCGCGCATGCATGGATGCAGCGCTTCGCGCAGGGTGGACCCACGGACGATTGTCCGCGCTTCTTTTTTGATTCCGAAAATTCCGTTGCGGAGTTGCTGCTTGCGCTACGAATGCTGACCAACGCAGAGCAACCTGACGCTGACGATGACGCATCACGCGAGCCGACGGCATCACGAACGGGGGCGACCCTGTTCGTTGACAAGGCTGCGCTGTTGGCGGCGGGCGGGACGTGGATTGATCTGGCGTGGCCACCGCCAGCGGCAGCCGGTAGTCGGACGCAATCCGAGGCCGGCGAGGGCGCTGCGACGGGACCGGCGGTCGATGAGGATGAGGACCGCGAGGGCGCACCAACGCTACGCATCGACGATGCCGCGCTACTGGCCTACTGGGGCGATCTTCGGCTGAACATCAATGCGCACGCGGACTTCAAGGTGCTTCGCAGACTCAATGAGTCCCTCGGTGCTGTGGTCCCTTATGCGAGCCTGCTGCGCGCGGTGAAGCCGGACGGAATCGTCGAAGCCGTGAGCAAGGTGCAGGAAGCGCCCCCGGAAGTGAAGGACGCGGTAACGCATATCAAGGCGGCATTCAGGGCGGCTGCTTGCCCCTGGAAGTTAGAGAACGTCCGGGGTGAGGGGTATAGACTCTCGCCCGACGAATAATCTGCTTTCAACTACTTTCGCCCGACCTGCCGGCAGACCCGACCCACCATACTGCCGGGATGAGCACAACAGAAACGCCTGACCGTATCGAGGCCGAAATCGAGGCGCTGCGGGCGCGCATTCGTCGGCTGCGCCTGGAGCGCAAGGCTGCGGCGCTCGCCGAAGCCGAAGCCAAGCTGCTGAGGCTCGCCAGAGCCGACTGCGAAACCGCGCCACCCGAAAGCGAGGTGCGCGCATGACTGCCGCTCCGTCACCGCTCGCCGCGTGCGCCGATCCGCCCGTCCCGGCCCTGGCGCTGTCGGCCGCAGAGGCGGCTCGCAGCCTTGGAATCGGTCAGAGGCTTCTCTGGTCCATGACCAACTCGAAGCAGATTCCGCACGTCAGGATTTCCGGCCGGATTGTCTACCCGGTTCACCTGCTGAAAGAATGGCTCGCCCAGCGGGCGGAAGGGGGCGGCCATGACCAGTAAACAAAAATGCCCGGCCACGTTGGGCGACGTGGGCACGGGCGGGAATACTGAGCAGCAGAATCTTACGCCGGGCGCATCCGACATGCAAGCAGCCGCGCTCGCTTATGCCGCTCGCGGCTGGCCGGTGATTCCATTGCATTCCATCCGCGATGACCGGTGCACGTGTGGCAGGGCGAATTGCGACAGCCCGGCGAAACACCCCCTCACCCCGCAAGGTCTGAAAAACGCCAGCCGTGACACGCACTCAATCGTCGGCTGGTGGGAACGCTGGCCGTTCGCAAACGCCGGCATCCTGACAGGCGAGCCGTCTGGGTTCATCGTGCTGGATGTTGACCCGCGACACGGCGGCGACGAATCGCTTGCGCACTTGATAGGTGAATGCGGTCCGCTGCCCGAAACTGTCGAGGCTTTGACCGGCGGCGGCGGACGGCACCTGCTGTTCGCACACCCCGGCCGTGCGGTCCGCAACAGGGTTGCAATTGCGCCCGGTTTGGATCTCCGCGCCGACGGCGGCTACATCGTCGCGCCACCATCCATTCACGCGAGCGGACGGCGCTACGAATGGGAAAGCAGCAGCTCGCCTGACGCCGTGGCGATTGCTCCCGCACCAGTGTGGCTGGTGAACGGTTTTACGCTACCGGTTTCCGAAAATGTCTCGTGTTCCAGAAGAACGCAGAAGAGGCCAGAAGAGGCGGAAGCAATTATTGCTTCTGGTTCCTCTGGTTCTTCTGGCTCTTCTGGAACAGGCCGGGGATTTTCGGAAATCGTTTGCGCGATTCCAGCCGTCGAAGAAGCCGTTCGCGCGACTCAGCCCACGAACGAGGGGCAACGGAATCGCCGCATCTTCGAGTTGGCGCGGCGGCTCAAGGGGATCATCCCGGACGCCACGTCCGACGATCTGCGCGTGATCGTCCGCGAGTGGCACCGGCGCGCTCTGCCGGTGATCGGCACCAAGCCGTTCGATACCACGTGGGCTGACTTCTGCTACGGGCTGGAACGGGTCAAGTGGCCGCACGGATGCCTGCTGGACGAAATCGTCCGGCGCGCCCGAGCGGCCACCGTGCCGACGGCTCTCGCGGCCCGCTATGACTCACGTGAAACCAATCTGCTGATCTGCATCTGCATCGAACTACAGGCGGCATCGAGCGGATGCCCGTTTTATCTGTCTTGGCGGACGGCGGCGGCGCTGCTCGGAATTGACCACACGTCGGCGGGACGGCTGCTCGGCATGCTCGTCAAGGATCGCGTGCTCGCCATCGCGGAGCAACACACCGCGCGGCGCGCCGCACGATACGACTACATCGAAGGAACCGAATAATGGAATCCGTTTCCGAAAATCAGGCGTCGCCACGCGGCAGCCAACGCCGGCAGGCGGAGCACGGCAATAGAATTGCAGTTGCACCAGCTGAGGTTTCGCTTGCGGGTTGCGGGTCCGAGTTCGTTCGGAATACCCCGTTATTGGCTTGCAGATGCCGCTTGAAATCGGTTACCCTATAGATTAACCTTATGGATGGGCAGGACGATATCCCCCTTGAGTTTGTCGCCACTGGCCGGCAGCGTGATGTCGTCTATGCGATCCGGGCGAACGGCGAAATGCCAGCGCGATCGTTCTTTAACGATCTTCCCCCGGCAGATAAAGCTGCGCTCTTGGCGTATTTCGATCACCTGTGTCAAAGCGGGCGTTTGGCGAAGGACAAGCTCAAGAAACTCCACTCACGAAGCGGAGAAGCTTGGGAGTTTATCCGCCATGACTGGCGCATAGGAGCCTTTCCCAACGGAAGGCAATGGGTTCTAACCAGCGGTTTTGCGAAGAAGAAGCAAAAGACGGACAGAAGACACATTGAGTTGATCGAACGGATTCGGGATGAGCACTTGGCCCGTGTGAAGAGGAGCGAAAAATGAATCGACAGCAAACTGAGCTGGAACGGTTTATCTCCGATCCCGAAGGCATGCGGCTGTTCCAGCAGGAACGTTTGATCCTCGACGTAACCGAAGCAATCTATGGTCTGATGGAACAGAAGGGTGTCAATAAGGCCGACCTGGCCAAACGACTCGGCACAAGCAAGGCGTACGTCACGAGGCTGTTGGGCGGACGCACAAACATGACTCTGCGGACGGCGTCTGACGCATTCTGGGCGCTCGATGCCAGCATGCGTGTTTCTATCGGTCCGCTCAGCGCCGATTCAGGGAGCGACCCTGGCGCGTTCTTCAGCGTGCAAGAGGTCTCGGGCTTGATGACTGGATTCCTGCCCGATTCGTCTGGGGTAACCGCAATCGGACGAGGTTGGCTGACACCCGTGGCGCTAGAGGGACAAGTCATGTTTACGGTCTCGCCC
>DASXUA010000261.1:0-5471 GCA_036505095.1 Phycisphaerae bacterium | reverse complement strand
TCGCCGGGTGGCTGTCGACCAGCAGTGCCGAGACGGTTCGCCCGTGCGAACGGTTGACGTCGACGCGCTCGGCGAACTTTTCCCGCAGATCGTGCGGCATGTGCTCGATAGCCAGATTCGGGCGGCCGATCCAGATCGACTTGTCTTCGACGCGCCCGCTTAGAGACTGGCCGGCCACGCTGGTGACGTCGCTAGCCGCCGGAGCCGTCAAGCCGCGCGCGTGCAATCCGTCGGCCAGGGCGGTCGCCAGCGGATGCGTGCTTGACGCCTCTACCCCAGCGGCCAGACGTAGCGCTTCGTCAGGCGTCACTCCTCCGTCTTGCGCGGCGTGGCTGGGAGGGGCATCAGTCCACCACCCTTCGCGGTGAGGCTGCGAAGGATGGGGCACCCGACCGTCGAGGACTTCGACGCCGGCCAGCCGCACGTGTCCGGTCGTCAGGGTGCCGGTCTTGTCGAACACGATCACGCCGGCGCGGGCCAGGGCCTCCAGATATACGCCGCCCTTGATCAGCACGCCGCGCCGCGCGGCGGCCGCGATCGCCGAAAGGTACGCGACCGGCGTGGCGATGATGAGCGCGCACGGGCTGCCGACAATCAGGACCGCGATGGCGCGCCGCACGGCTTCCTGCCAGGACAGGCCGAAGAGACCCAATAGCACTCCGGCCGTGATCGAACCGGCGATCACCATGACTGAATACGTCGGGCCGATGCGATCGATCAGCCGCTCGACCTGCGCCTGCTTGTGCCGCGCTTCCGTCACCAGCCGAACGATGCGGGCCAGGGTGGTGTCCTCGACCAGCTTGGTGACTTCGATGATCAGCCGCCCATGGGTGTTGAACGTTCCGGCGAAGACTTGATCGCCGGCAGCCTTGTCGCGCGGCATGGATTCGCCGGTGATGGCCGATTCGTCGAGCGCCGATTGCCCCTCGATGACGACGCCATCAAGCGGCACGCGGTCTCCGGGCCGCACCAGCACGTGCTGTCCGAGCTGCACCGCCTTGAGCCGCACGGTGCGCAGGTGCTCGCCGTCCACGACGATGGCTTCGGAAGGTGTCAGGTCGCGCAGGCTGGTAATGGCAGCGCGCGTGCGGTTGAGTGCGTAACGCTCCAGCCCGCCCGAGAGTGCGAAGAGGAAGAGCAGCAATGCCCCTTCGTCCGGATGGCCTATTACGGCGGCGAGACCGGCGCCGAGGAGCATCAGCGTGTCAATGTCGATCCGGAAACGTTGAACCGAACCCCACACCGAGTGCAGCGCGGGTACCCCCGCGATGGAGAAGGCGAGCAGGATGAATAGGTTCTCCAGCGCACGGGCTCCGCCGGTCCACTGCGTGATGTAGCCGGCCAGCAGAAAGACGCCCGCTGCGGCCGCGATGATGAGTTCCAGATGCCGATCCAGGGCGCGCGCGGCTGGCGTGAAGAACACACTGCCGGCGGCCTGGTCGGCCTCGATAACCGATGCATCGCTCAGGACAGGATTAAGCGCGCGCCGGGCCGGGCCGATCGGCAGCCGGCTTACAACCGTGATGAATCCACCGGCCTCCGAGCCTGCATCCAATAGGCGCTCACCGCCACCATGTTCAGTCGCGCCATCCATCGCCTTATTGTATCGAGTTTGTGCGGGCCCGGGTGTAGTTCACGTTTAGCCGCTACCGCGCAGCGGTGCGCTGCGCGCGGGTGGCAGGCTTTCACGCCCGCCGCGGCGGGTAAACTGCGCGGGTAAGTCCGCCACGGCGGATCGGCCTGCGGCGGAGATGCGCGCGCATATGCATGGCTACCCGGCTCCGCCGTGAAGCCATGCCACCCACCGCGCGGCGCTGCGCGCGGCGGGCGTGCGGCTAGACGCAATTGACGCATGGTGGCGGCGATGTTATGGTCGCGAACGTCGGAGTGGGACGCATTGATCTGGCAAACTTTCAACGGCACGATCGTTAATGCAAGCGCGGTGGGCGCGGGAACTGTGGTCGGATTGTCGCTCGGGCGACGCCTGCCCCAGCGCTACCAACAGATTATTCTGACGTCACTTGGGCTGGTGACGGTGATGCTGGCGATTGACGCCGGGGCGCTGCGGATGAACGCAGTAGCGCAGCGCTTTCAGCCGCCCGAACCGGCCGGGCGCGGTTACGGCGCACGTTTGGCAATGGTGACCGTCGGGTCCTTGCTGGTGGGAGCGGTGCTGGGTACGGCGCTGCGCCTGCATGAACGGCTGGAGGCCATCGGGCATCGCCTGCATGCGCGCTTCGGCGTGGAAGGCCAGCGGTCGCTGGCCGAGGGCTTTCTGACCGCCAGCGTGTTGTTCTGCGTTGGACCGCTGACGTTGCTGGGCTGTCTGGCGAACGGAATGCACGGCGACCCGACCTACCTGTACATCAAGTCATTCTTGGACGCGTTCGCCGCGATGGCTTTGACGGCCGCCATGGGAATCGGCGTGGCGTTCAGTGTGATAACGGTGGTGTTGTTCCAGGGTGGGTTGGCGCTCGCGGCGCGCTGGCTGACGGGCGGGATTCCCGACCTGTCGGTCGAATTGATGAACGTCGTCGGTGGCTACGTGCTCTTGGCAACCGGATTGACGCTGCTGGATATCAAAAAAGTGCCCGTGGCGAACCTGCTGCCGGGGATTTTTCTGCCGCCGATCGTAGTATGGGTCGCCGAGCAGATTTGGCCGCACGCACTGATGCGGGCGGGATAAACGCCAGCGCCGAGGTTTACGTGAAAGCATCGCTGGACCCAGTTCTGCGACCTGCGGACGCTCCGCCGGATCTGCGGCGGGTGGTGCTGTCGGTGTTGGAGGATTCACTTTCGCATAGCGGCGATTTCCGCTGTCCTTATCTGCCCGGGCGCCTGGCGCGCAGTGCAGGATTTCACGTCGATTCGCTGGCCGGCGAGTGGTATCGCTGGCTGCTGGATCGCGGGTTCCGCCGCAGCGGTCATGTGATCTATCGCCCGGTGTGCCGCGGGTGCGGCGAGTGCCGTCAAATCCGGGTGCCGACGGCCGGGTTTCAAGCCACGCGCTCGCAGCGCCGCGTCTGGCGCCGCAATGTCGACGTGCAGGTCAGCCGCGGCGCGCCGCAACTCGATGAGGAACGCTGGCGGCTCTACTGTGCTTATCTCGAAGCCCGGCACGACGGCTTGATGTCGCGGACGCGCGCGGCGTTCGTCGATTTTCTCTATGGTTCGTGCATCGAGACGCAGGAGGTTTGTTACCGGCTCGACGGACGCCTCGTGGGCGTCAGTATCCTCGACATGGTGCCGGACGCGTGGAGTTCAGTCTATATGTTCTACGACCCCACCGAGCAGCGCCGCAGCCTGGGCACCTATTCAGTCCTGTGGGAAATCGAGGAGTGCCGGCGGCGCGGCGTCGCTTACTATTACCTGGGCTATTACGTGGCCGGGTCGCCGACAATGGCCTACAAGGCGCGGTTCGCTCCGCATGAGCTGCTGCATGCGGGGCGCACCTGGCAGCGCCACGGAGCCCAAGAATAGCGCATGCATCGCGCTTGGCGGCCATATGCACTCTGGAGCTTGCTCGTCGGCGTTCTGGCGCTGCTGCTAATCTGGCCGATCGTGAGCGTCGTCGTGGCTGGGTTTCACGATGCCGACGGCTGGACGACGCTCTACCTGTCGCACGCCTTTACAAGCTATCGCGGCGCGCTTTTGAACAGCCTGGCGCTCGCTTTAGTTTCGACCGCCGGTTGCACGGTCGTGGCGGTTTCTCTGGCTGTGTTGATGAACCGCTATGACTTTGTGGGCAAACGCGCCTGTGCCGCCCTACTGTTAGTTCCGCTGATTCTGCCGCCGTTTGTCGGGGCAATCGGACTGCGCAAGCTGCTGGCGCCTTCGGGCGGACCACTGGTGCTCGTGCTGCAATCGCTGGGCGTCATTCGCGCCGGCGAAAGCGTCGACTTGTTCGCCAAGTCGGCGTTCACCGCGACCGCGGCGCTCATCATTCTGCACCTGTACCCGATACTGTTTCTGAACGTGCAGGCGGCGCTGGCGAACATCGACCCGGCGATGGAGGAGGCGGCACGCAACCTGGGGGCGGGGCGTCGGCGCGTGCTGTGGAGGATCACGCTGCCGCTGGCCCGGCCGGGGATCTTCGCGGGCGGCACGATCGTGTTCATCTGGAGTTTCACCGAGCTGGGCACACCGTTGATGGTCGGCTATAGAAATGTTGCGGCCGTCCAGGTCTTTGATGGATTGGCCGAAATCGCCACGCGGCCGACGCCCTACGCGCTGGTCGCGATCCTGATGGCGCTCTCGGTGGCCGCATATGCACTGGGAAAGCTGCTGCTCGGCGGGGGCGGGCACGCCATGATGGCCAAGGCTACGGTCGCGGCGCGCGCCCAGCGACTGGGGCTGGGACGCGGTCTGCTCGTGCTGCTGCCGTTCGTGTTGGTTTCGGCGCTGGCGGTGCTGCCGCACATCGGCGTGATTCTGTTCTCACTGGCCGAGACCTGGCGTCGCACGGTTCTGCCTTCCGAATGGACCACGCGCTTCTTCGCCCAAGCCGTCCAGGCGCGCGAGTCGCGCACCAGCATCGTCAACAGCTTCAAGTACGCATCGCTCGCCACGGTGCTGGCATTGTTGCTCGGGACGTTGATCGCGTTCAATGTCGTACGTTCGCGCATTCCGGCCGTGATGCGGAATGCCTTGGATAGTCTGGCCATGCTGCCGCTGACGGTGCCGGGGCTGGTGATGGCGTTCGGATATCTGGCGATCACGCGCGATTTCGGGTTCATGGCCCCGCTGGACCCGCGCAAGGACCCGACGTTGTTGCTGGTGATCGCGTATGCTGTGCGGCGGCTGCCGTACGTGGTGCGCTCGGCGGCCGCGGGCTTGCAGCAGACGTCGGTGACGCTCGAAGAGGCGGCGCGCAATCTGGGGGCCGGTCCGTTTCTGACGGCGCGGCGCATCACGCTGCCGCTGATTACGGCGAATCTGGTGGCCGGCGGTTTGCTGGCGTTCAGCTTCGCGGTGCTGGAGGTGTCCGACAGTCTGATCCTGGCCTTCCGGCAGGCCGATTTCCCGATCACCAAGGAGATTTACGTCCTCGGAGAGAGTCTGGGTTATGGCAACGAGCTGGCTTGCGCCCTGGGCGTTATGGGGATGCTGCTGCTGGCGGCGACGATCGTGATTGCGTCCGTGCTCTTGGGTAAGAAGCTCGGCGCGGTTTTCCGCGTTTGAACGGTATCCATGCTGATGCTCAGTTTCGACGACACGATCATCGCGATTGCGTCACCGTCCGGGCGGGCGGCGCGCGGCATCGTGCGCCTCAGCGGCCCACAGGCAGTGGCGCTCGCCGAAAGTACATTCGATCCAGCTTCGGGTTCGCAGGCGCTCGGATTTCGCCGGGTACGCGGCGCGTGGCGGCTGCCGCCCGCCGGAAGATGTCCAGAGGCGAACGTCCCGGCCGAAATCTGGATGTTTCGCGCGCCGCACAGCTTCACCGGCCAGGATTGCGTCGAGATTCACAC
>DASXUA010000260.1:0-3119 GCA_036505095.1 Phycisphaerae bacterium | reverse complement strand
GATGACGACGTTGAGCACTTTGATGTTGGGATTGTCATACTTCGTACCGATGAAGGCATAAACGTCGGTCAGGTTTGTTTGCGGATCCTGCTTGCTGAGCGGGGCGTCGCTGTGGCTGGACGCGCTGGCTGGCGGCAACGTCGACGCAAACCCGACTACGTATGAAAGGACCAGGAGCAGCGGGCCCCGCGCGCAGCGGCAACCCAAGCGTTTGAGAGTCATTGCGATTCTCCCGTGCGATACTTTCGGGGGCGCCCGGCTCCATCGCCGGGCTGCCGGCGCTTGACGTGCGGCGGCCGAAATACGGCCCGCCGCTGAGCGGCGGGGCGTTTCGCGGCGTGCAGGTCAAGGGCCTGAATGCCCGAACGCGTACAGATACGCGGAGCCGCGCCGTTTGGATTCATGCGACGGTCCGCGAACCTGTGCAATGACGCTGGTCAGATGAGTTCGTCCGAGAGCGACGACGTGATGAGCAGCAGGCAGCCGGACTCGGTGTGCTGGATGCCATGACGGCTTCCGGCCGGAGCGCGCTGATAATCGCCGGCCAGCAGGACATCGTCGCCCACATGCAGATCGCCTTCCAGCACCAGGCATTCTTCAGGTCCGTTGTGGATGTGCCGCGGATATGCTGCGCCGGGCGTCATCCGCACCAAGGCTGTGAACTGGTTGCGCGCCTGATCGACGAACAGCCGGCGAACCATGACCCCTCCGACGCCCGTGCCCTCCCACGCGCCCTCTGAGGCGCGCTGGATGAACAGATCGCCGGTGCTATCCGGTTGCCAGCGGTGAAACACGCGCGGATCGGACGATGCGTGCGAGTCGTGCGGCGCAGTGTCGGCTGCCGCGCGCGTCAACAGCGCAGCGCGCACGTTCGCGGGCGGAGCGGCCGTTCCCGCGGCTTCTGCCAGCGCGTCCGCCGCCGCGTCGAGCAGGCGCAGCTCGGCCGCGCACGCCGCGCACCCGCTCTGCACGTGCCGCTGGTATTCGGCGAATTCAGCGCCCGTCATCGCGCCGCTTACGTAAAGTG
The DNA here is from genome assembly GCA_036505095.1 of Phycisphaerae bacterium. GTDB lineage: Bacteria > Planctomycetota > Phycisphaerae > UBA1845 > UBA1845 > DASXUA01. The sequence continues at coordinate 2,092 of DASXUA010000260.1, read as the reverse complement.
CCGCCAACTCGGGCGGATCACCGATCGGATGCGGTTGATTCATAACGGATCCCATACGCCAGGCCTGTGCCTATTCCACCAGCATCTCCCGCAAGCGCCTCATTCCCAGCCGAATGCGAGTCTTTATTGTACCGAGCGGCACGCCCTGCGCCTCGGCGATCTGTTCATGCGTCAGGCCCGAATAGAACGCCAGGCTGATCGCGCGGCTCTGCTCGGCGGGCAGACGGGCCAGAGCGCTGCGGGCCAGCCGCGACGCTTCGGATTGCTCAGCCAGCTCCGACGCATCCGTATCGGTCGCCGACTCGGTCTGCGGCAGGCGCGGGGGTATGCGTTCCAGACCGCGCAGGCGATCCAAGGCGCGTGAGCGCGCGATCATGACCAGCCAGAGGCGGGGACTGCCGCGGGCGGCATCGTAAGCGCCGGCGCGGCGCCAGACCTGCCAGAACGTTTCCTGCAGCGCATCCTCGGCCTCAGGCCGGACCCGCAGCAGCCGCTGGAGCAGGGCAAAAATTCGGCCCGAATGCCGATCATAGAACTCGCCGAACGCGGCGCGATCGCCGCTGGCGACGCGGGCCAACAGTTGTTGATCCGACGGGCTCACGCCTTGCCCTTCGGGGCCGGCGGAGAGCGCTGCGCACGGGCGCTCCCCGGACCCTAGCCCTCCCTCACCAGCGTACCTGCGGTGTGCCTGGTTATGCAATCTCAGGCTCCAAGCGACCCTTCCGCTGGCGCCGCGACAAGCCCTTGCGCTCCTACGCCCCTCGCGAAAAGCACCCCCAGTTCTGGTACGCGGCGCGGGCGTTTTTGGATTCGTCCGATCCGCCGCGGATTCGCCCGCTCGCCAGCGTGTGGGCGGTATATGCATGAATCCACGCGTTGCCGGTGCTCGTATACGAAAGTAGGCTTCGGAAATATCGCCAGGAGAGAATTGATGAGGTGCATTTATCGGGCTGCGTTAAGTCTACTCATGCCGCTCGGAGCGGCGCCCGCGGTGGGGCATGATTTCTGGATCGAGCCATCGACGTTTAGGCCGGGCGCGGACTCGGTGGTGCGGATCGGCTTACGCGTCGGCGAGAAATTCAACGGCGAGCCGGTCGCCAGAGATTCCGGCAAGATCGACCGTTTCTTCATGGTTGGCGAAGCCGGCGAACGGCCGGTTGTGGAGCGCGACGGGGCGAATCCCGCCGGCATGGCGCGGATCGAGGCGCCGGGGTTGTACGTGATCGGCTATCGCAGTAAGGCCACGCGGATCGAGTTGGAGGCGTCGAAGTTTGAGTCCTACCTGCGTGAAGAGGGCCTCGGACACGTGATCCAATCGCGGGCGGAGCGCGGCGAGAGCGGTAAAAGCGGACGCGAAATCTATTCGCGCTGCGCCAAGGCGCTGCTGTCGGCCGGCGATGGCGGCTCTGAAGGCTTCGATCGGATCTTGGGATTCCGACTGGAACTCGTTCCAGAGCGCAATCCGTACGGATCGACTGCGGACGACGAGTTCGTTTTCCGGGTGCTGTTCGAAGGCAAGCCGCTCGCGGGCGTTCTGGTTAGCGCGATGAACAAGAGTGAACCCGATCAGCCGCTGACGGCCCGCTCCGACGAGGAAGGCCGTGTACACTTCGCGCTGCAGCGCACGGGCATATGGCTCATCACGGCCGTCCACATGGTCCGCGCGCAAGCGGGTAGCGATGCCGACTGGGAGAGCCTGTGGGCCTCGTTGACCTTCGAGTCCTCGGGTCGTTGACCAGTGCGCTCAGCGCGCAGGCTCTTGCGGCAGAGGTTAAGCAGACCGCGGCGGCGATACATCGCGGTCGGGACCGCCGGCCGCTCGCTTACACACTTAACGGCCGAAGGCGAAGTTAAGACCGATGAAGCCGCGATCGCGCGGTTCAGAACAGGGCGCTTCGGCATAATAACCCTCGCGGACGCACACGCGCTCAGTGACGACCCGATCACAACCCTCCCGCACCAGGACCGGCTCGCTGATCGTGCGATAGCAGCCCTCGCGCACCAGCACGCGCTGCAGGCGCCGCTCGTGGCACGCCGGGCGCACGACTTTCTCGACCCAGCGATAGCCGATGGTCCGACCACAATCATCGAT
>DASXUA010000259.1:0-4114 GCA_036505095.1 Phycisphaerae bacterium | reverse complement strand
CTGGCGAACGGGACGAGCATCGGCCAAGTCTGCCAGAAGCTCGAGGTGGTGGAGGCCACCTTTCACCGCTGGCGGAACCAGTACGGCGGCATGAAGGCCACGGATGCCAAGAGGCTCAAAGAGCTGGAACAGGAGAACGCCCGGCTCAAGAAGCTGGTGGCCGAGCAGGCCCTGGACGTCGCGATGCTCAAAGAGGTGGCCAAGGGGGAATGGTGAGCCCGACGGGCCGGCGGCAGGCCGTGGAGCAGCTCGAAGAGCACTTCGAGGTCTCAGAGCGGCAGGCGTGCCGGCTGGTCGGGCAGGCGCGATCCACTCAGCGATACGAGCCGCAGGTCCGCAGCGACGAACCGGCGCTGGTCAAGCGGATGCACGAACTGGTGCGGGTTCATCCGCGCTACGGTTACCGACGGATCTGGCCCGCCGCGGCGGGTGCGCGGCGCGGGCTGGCGGGTGAACCGTCCGGGACAACCGGCCTTGTCCCGGATGGAAGCACGAGGGCTTCAAGGTGCCGCAAAAACAGCACAAAAAGCGGCGTCTGGGCAGCAGCGACCAAGGCATCGTTCGGCATCGGCCGCAGCACAAGAACGACGTCTGGGCTTGGGACTTCGTGCATGATCGCGACCAGGCCGCGCGACCGCTGAAGTGGCTCACGCTGATCGACGAGTACACGCGCGAGTGCTTGGCCCTACCCGGAGTCGTCGCGCGGCCCCCCGTTGCTCGATCCCAAGGTCCATTCGGCGCTTCTTCAGATGCTCGCCAAGCGCGGCCGGCGCGGTAGGATAGCCCGGTGATGGCGGTTTTCGGGCTCGTAAACGCAGATGACAGAAACGCAACGCAGGGATGGTGATTCATCGCCTATTTGCCACGGGGATGAAATATGTTCGACAGCGCGGGCTGGGAGCGGCTGAGCGACTCTCGTCCGGAGCCGGCAGCGAATCGCTCCAGCCCGAGCACGTCTCCGAGGCGATCCACTACCGCCGCCTCGACCGGCAACTGTAGCGCAGGCGTACCCCGCCTGCTTGTGGTGCAGGCATCTTGCCTGCCTGTGGCGCAGGCGTCCGCGGCGGCGGTACCGTCAGGGAGCGGCGTGGGGGTACAAACGCAGCATGCTGGCCAGCTACGCTGGCGGTTGTGAACCCGGCAGCGACCGCTCGATCCAACCACCGCCCAAAACCAGATCGCCGTCGTAAAACACGGCCGCCTGGCCGGGCGTGATGGCCGGCTGCGGCTCATCGAAAATCACGCGCGCGGTCCTGGTGCTCCCGGCGCCCCGGGACTCGATCGTCGCCGGCGCGGCGCGATGCAGGTAGCGGATTTTCACCTCGGCGCGGAACTCACCGTGCGGAACATCGGCCAGATAGTTGCAGCGGTCGGCGACGAGGCCGGCGCAGAGCAACTCGTGCCGATCGCCGATGGTGATGGTGCGGTCGGCCACGTTGATCGCGGTCACGTACACGGGCCGGCCCGCGGCAATCCCCAACCCGTGCCGCTGTCCGATCGTGTAATGGCCGATGCCGGCGTGCGCGCCCATGACCACGCCATCACCCGCCACGATCTTGCCCGGACGGAAAGCCTCGGGCCGACGCTCGCGCACCACGCGCGCGTAGTCGCGGTCGGGCACGAAACAGATTTCAACCGAATCAGGCTTGTCGGCGTTCGGCAGGCCGAGGCGGCGGGCGCGCGCCCGGACCTCGGGCTTCGCAAGATCGCCGATCGGCAGGAGCATGCGATCGAGCACGCCGCGCTGAATGCCGAAGAGCACATAGGACTGATCCTTGCGCGCGTCGATGCCCCGCAGCAGGCGCGGCGCGCCGTGGCTGCGATCGATGCGCGCATAGTGACCCGTCGCGATGTAATCCGCTCCGACGGCGTCGGCATACTCGACCAGCCGGCCGAACTTGAGCTTGTTGTTGCAGACCACGCACGGGTTTGGCGTGCGGCCGTGGCTGTACTCGTCGGCGAAATAGTCGATCAGCGTTCCAAACTCCTGCTCGAAATTCAGGGCGTAGAACGGGATTCCGAGCTGACCCGCAACGAAGCGCGCGTCGGCGGCATCTGAGGCGCTGCAACAGCCCTGATGTCGGCCGGCGTTCGGCTCCTCAGGCGCAGCCGGAGCACTGACGCCGGTCCGCATGAACAGACCGACGACGTCGTAGCCCTGCTCGCACAGCAGCCCTGCGGCGACGCTGGAATCCACGCCGCCGCTCATCGCTACCACGACCTTATGCGACATACGCCTCGATTATAGCCGCTTTCTGGGCAGGCAGTTACGGCCGGTGCCGCGCCGTGATTGACAAATCGCTGACGAAATGGGCATAATGCAGCCATTGGTGGTCGCAGCGGAAGCGTCGGCGAGCACTCGCGGCTGGCCCTGCCCTTGACATACCGCGGCCGAAGGCCGCCCGCCGCTTCGCGGCGAGGCCGCTCCGCGGTCGGCATGTCAAGGGCCTGCCTGATACACCTCCAGTCGCGCGACTCGCACCTGCGATCCCGGATCATCTCACTCGTTTTGGGGAGGACGGTTGCAATGTCACGAATGTACACGCTGTTTGCTGTCGGAGTTCTGCTCAGTTGCGCAGCGGTCATGGCCCAGCCGGTCAACGACAACTGTGCACAGGCCATCCCAGTTGTGAATGGCGACACGCCGTTTAGCACCGTCGGAGCCACGACCGATGGGCCGGCACATGCCACTTGCGGTCCGGACATGCAGGTGAACCAGGACATCTGGTTCCAATACACGGCTACCTGTACGGGACTCGTGCCCGTCCTGCTGTGCACAGGCGGAGTCTATGATTCAAGACTCGCGGTCTACAACGGCTGCAACTGTGGGGCGCTGTCATTGATCGCCTGCGACGATAACGCCTGCCAGTTCATGGGGCTGTCAGCGATCACGTTTTCTGCGACGGTGGGCAATTGCTATTTGATCCGAGTGGGCGGTGCGCCGGGCGCCACGGTCGCGGACGGGAGTTTGAGTATCTCCTGCGGGTTCGCCGCCTGCACTCCGGACAACCCGAACAACTGCTTTGCGGCCAACGCGTCCACCGGCTGCGGAAATGTCTCTTGCTGTAACACGGTGTGCACGTTCGACCCGTTCTGCTGCCAGGTTCAATGGGATGGCATCTGCGCCAACGAGGCCACGACGATGTGCACTAACACGTCAGTGAACATCGTGTCGGCCAATCCGCCCACCGCCGCCGGGAACCCGTATCAACCCGGTCAGCCCTACGCCGATGTGCTGGACACGGGCATGGGTGCGACCGTGACCGCCGGCATCGGCGCGACCGGCACGCTGCCGCAGGGGGCAATTCAGTACAGCCCCATCCACGTAACGTTCAGCGGGACGATCAGTCCATTGCCCACGCCTGCTAACGTCACGGTCACGTGCACGGGTGGTTCGCTCCCCTGCCCGACGGTGACGGCCGTTGTGCCCGGCGGTGTCAATGAATTCCTGCTCACACTGAGCGGCGGGATTCCGCCCCTGAGCTGCACGACGATCACGTTTATGGGCACAGCCACCGGCGAGAAGCTGCAATACCGTTCCAACCCGGGCAACGTCAATCTGGACGCCTTCGGCGCGACCACGCAGGACCTGCTCTTTTTGGTCCAGAGGATCAACGATGGTAGCGCCAACCTGACGGAGAACCTGGCGCGCTACAACGTGAACCGCAGTGCGCTGCTGCCGCCGCATGTCAACACGCAGGACCTGCTGCGCCTGGTGCAGCTTCTGAATGGTGTTAACACGACTCAGGTGTTCAACGGCACGGTGGCGGCCGCTTGTCCGCCGTAGCCTGTAGTGTCGGGACATATTCCCGGCGCGGCACTGGGAGAATCGTGCCTGGCCGACTAGAAAAGGATGTAAGCGCATGCCACGTGGCCAGATTCGGTTTCCTTTGGTTTTGCTGGTTTGCTGCGCGAGAGGCGCGTTCGGGCAGCCGGCCAACGACAATTGCGCCCAGGCCATAACCGTGTCGAATGGGGACACGCCTTTCAGCACGGTCGGGGCTACCACCGATGGGCCCGCGCACGCGGCCTGCGGCGCGGACATGCAGGTGAACCAGGACATCTGGTTTCAGTACACGGCCACCTGTTCGGCGCCGGTCTCCGTCCTGCTGTG
>DASXUA010000258.1:0-4619 GCA_036505095.1 Phycisphaerae bacterium | reverse complement strand
GCCTACACACCCGGCTTGACGGTTACGGAAGTCACGACGGTTCGCCGGCGACGCCTGCTGCCGATTGTGGGTGAGGTGCTGGTCCGCGAAGGGCAGTCGGTCAAGGCCGATGACGTGGTGGCGCAGACCTTCATGCCCGGCGATATTGAGCCGATGAATGTGGCCAACCTGCTATCGGTGCCGCCGGCTGACGTGGCCGAATGCATGCTCAAGAAAGAAAGTGAGCATGTGCAGGCCGGGGAAGTCATTGCACGGACCAAGGGCCTGTTCGGGATGTTCAAGAGCGAGGCGCGGAGCAAAGTCTCGGGAACCGTCGAAAACATCTCGGTGGTTACCGGCCAGGTCATGATTCGCGGCGCGCCGCTGCCGGTGCAGGTGCGGGCCTATCTGAGCGGCCGGGTGGTCGAGGTCATCCCGAACGAAGGCGCCGTGGTCGAGGCGACCGTCAGTTTCGTGCAGGGCATCTTCGGCGTCGGCGGCGAGAGCAGCGGCGTCGTGCGGATGGCGTGCAGCCGGCCGGATGAGCCGCTAACACCTGAGAAGATTACGCCCGAGATGAAGGCGGCGGTGGTGATCGGCGGGGCGCGCGTGACAGCGGACGCAGTCAAGCGCGCCGTGCAGGTGGGTGCGGCGGCCGTTGTGACCGGCGGCATCGATGATCAGGACCTGCGGGATTTCCTGGGCTATGACCTGGGCGTCGCCATTACCGGCGCGGAGAAGCTGGGCACCACGCTGGTGATCACGGAAGGCTTTGGCGACATCGCGATGTCCGAGCGCGCGTTCAAACTATTCCGGTCGCGGGCCGGATCGGCGGCCTCGGTGAACGGGGCCACGCAAATCCGCGCCGGCGTAATCCGGCCGGAGGTTCTCATTCCGGTGGTCGACGCGGCCGCCGAGCAGAGTAAGATCAAGCCCGCCATGAGCGGCATGGATATCGGCAGCCCGGTGCGCGTCATCCGTGAGCCGTACTTCGGCCGGATTGGCAAGGTCGCGGGGTTGCCGGTCGATCCGGCAGTGCTTGAATCAGGCTCGCGGGCGCGCGTCGTGCAAGTAGTCTTTTCCGATGGAGAGGCTGCAACCATTCCGCGTGCCAATGTGGAGTTGATTGAGGGCTGAATACAGTCCGCGGGTGAACCCTCGCCTGAAGAACCGCCATGACGCCGGATTTAACCGCCGAGACGCCAAGATCGCCAAGATTGAGGGAACCGCTTTGCGAATGAACCTGGCCGTGGCAACCTTCCGATGGACGGCAGTCATTTGTATGTGCCTCCCTGCGGGAGCGCTTCGCGCCCAACCGGCGCCAGCGAACGGCATTCGAGCGGTCGACACCCCCAATGACACGGGACATTCGATAGATGTTTCGTGGCAGCTTTCCCCGGATGATCGTGCGGAGGCCGGGCCGCACGCGGTGCGCGGATATGAAATCGCGCGGCGCGCCGATACGCCGAATGCTGCGTTTGAGGTCCTGGAGGAGGTTCGGGCTGGAGCCAGCGCTTATCAGGATAAGAAATGCGATCCGTGGCGCGCCTATTTCTATCGCGTGGTCGCCATCGGCGCGGACGAGGCGCGGTCGGTGCCAGCCGTGACGCCGAGCCCCGTCCGCGCGGTCATGCAGTTATTCAACTGGGGCCGCGGGTGGTTCGCCTTAATCGTGGTGACCGTCTGCGGTGCGATTCTGCTCTTCGTTCAGTTGGCGCGGATGGGCATACCGCTAAAGGTGCGCAAAATTGCGGGCCTGGCGGCGGTTGAGGAGGCGGTGGGCCGGGCCACCGAGATGGGGCGCTCGATTTTGTTCGTGCCGGGGATTGAGGACCTCAAGTACATCGCCACCGTGGCGGGGATCACGGTGTTGAGCCGCGTCGCGCGGCTGGCGGCCGAACACGATGCGCAGCTTGAGGTGCCGACGCGACGGTCACTGGTGATGACTGCGGCGCGCGAGACCGTGCAGGCCAGCTTTCTGGCAGCGGGTCGGCCCGATGCCTACAACGCTGATCGAATCTATTACGTCACCGACGAGCAATTCGGCTTTGCGGCCGCCGTCGCCGGTTGGATGATGCGCTCCAAGCCTGCAACTGCGTTTTACCTAGGTACATTCTATGCCGAATCGCTGCTGCTGGCCGAGACGGGCAACGCCATCGGCGCCATACAGATCGCCGGGACCGACGAGCCGGCGCAACTGCCGTTCTTTGTGGCGGCCTGCGACTACACGCTCATCGGCGAAGAGCTGTTCGCCGCGTCGGCCTACCTTTCAGGCGAACCGCAACAGCTCGGCAGCCTCAAAGGCCAGGACGTCGGCAAGACGATTGTGGGTGTGCTGATCGCCGTGGGCGTCACCCTGGCCTCGATTTGCGCGATCACGTCAGCACCCCGCGCTCAGCGCGTTTTGGATTACCTTAAGGGCACAGTTCTCAAGGCGGCCCCGGAGTCCTCCGAGTGAAACGCACCGTACCTCTGCTGATTACCGCCGCCGGCGGAATCGTATTGATCGTCTCGTTCTTCGTTCCCTACACCGAATCGTGGGGCGAAGACGCGACGATGTGGTTTGACATATTGGCGGCGATCGCCTTCGTGCTGGGCGGCGGGAATCTGCTGCGCATGCACCTGCGAAAGGTGCTGCAACAGCAGGCCGGGTGGGGCTTTTCGGCGATTACCGTGATTTCGTTTGTGGTGACGCTCGGTGTGGGGTTGCTGAAAGTAGGGGTTCCACCGGCGGAGAATTTTCCAAATCATGCCTGGAGCGGCGTGTACAACGCGGAGGAGAGCGCGTTTGGTTTCGCTTATGAATATGTCTTCAAGCCGCTGACCGCGACGATTTTCTCATTGCTGGCCTTCTATGTGGCTTCGGCCGCATTTCGGGCGTTCCGCGCCAAGAACATCGAGGCCCTGCTGCTCCTGGGGACGGCATTCCTGATCCTGCTGGGCCGCACCTTCGCGGGCGCTCTGCTGACCGCGTGGCTCCCGGAGCGTTTCTCCGAATTCACGATCCCGGAGCTGACGGTCACGATCATGAACGTGTTCGTCGCGGCCGGTAACCGGGCCATCATGATCGGGATCGCGCTGGGCATCGCCTCGATTTCACTGCGGGTGATTCTGGGGATTGATCGCTCGTATCTGGGCAAGGAATGAGACGATGCTGAGGTTCTTCCAGACTCTGGACCGACGCTGGATCTTCCTGTTGATGCTGCTGGCGGTGTCGATACCGTTGCTTTTGCAGCGCACCTATCCGGAGATTCCCACGCGGATGGTGCAGAACGTATTCGATTTCGTGGAGGACCTGCCCAGCGGCTCGCGCGTGCTGATGGCGTGGGATTATGAGCCGGCCAGCGAGGGCGAGCTGGCGCCGATGGCCATCGCGTTCGTGCGCCATTGCTGCGAGAAGCGGCACAAGCTGTATTTCTTGACCACCTGGCCAGCCGGTCCGCCCATGATCGCCAAGAGCATCGCGGAAATCCGGACGCGCTATCCGCAGTTGGTGTATGGTCAGGATTATGTCAATCTCGGCTACAAGGCCGGGGACGAGGGCGTGATCAAAGTCATTGTCACCGATCTCAAGAAATATATTACCACGGATCACTTCCTCACCGATGTCAATGCCATTCCCATGATGAAGACTATTTCCAGTGTTCAGGACATGGATTTGATCCTGAATGTCAGCGCCGGGCGCGCGGGAACGAAGGAGTGGGTGCAGTATGTCACGACGCCATTCCCCAAGATCAAGCTCGCCGCGGGAGTGACGGGCGTGCAGGCTCCGCTGTTCTATCCTTACATTCCGGAGCAGTTGATCGGGCTGCTGGGGGCCATCAAGGGCGCGGCCGAGTACGAGGCCGCGCTGGCGAAGCGCTATCCGCAATTCGCGGCGCCGAAGTTCAATGAAGGCGTGCGGCGGATGGCGCCGCAATTGTGGGCGCACCTGCTCGTTCTGCTGCTAATCATGGCCGGCAACGTGATTTATCTGGTGGAGCGCCGCCGAGGTCGTCGATGAAACGAGAAACGCTGATCTGGACGATCATTCTGCTGGTGGCGGGCGCCTACCTCGTAGGGCGCACGATGCGCGGGCATATGGGCCGCGCTTATGTCATCGAGCGTGATCATAAGACCGTGTTGGCCGCCAAGCATGAACCGGGCGCGCGTCTGAGCATCAAGCACACGCTCGGTCTGTGGATGGCGGCGATCTTCACCCTGTGCGTTTTGTCTTTCCTGTATCGCGACAACGTGTTCTACAAGTTCGCCGAATCGGTGCTGGTGGGCGTCTCAGCCGCCTACTGGATGGTGGTCGGCTTCTGGAGCACGGTCGTGCCGAACCTGCTGGGCAAGCTGATGCCGAAGCTGGTGCAGAGCTGGGCCATGCCGGGTCTGGAAGGCAAGCGCCAACTGGCCTTCATCGTTCCGCTGGTGCTCGGCATTCTGCTGTTATGGCGCTTGTCGCCGCGCGGCGGGTGGATCGCGCGCTGGCCGTTGGCCTTCATCATCGGCACGATGGCCGGATTCCGGCTGGTTGCCTTTCTGCAGGCCGACTTCCTCAGTCAGATCAACAACACCATCATTCCGCTGCTCGTGATGCACCGTGAACAACTCGACGTGGCGCAATCGATCAAAAACCTGCTGATCGTCGTGGGCGT
>DASXUA010000257.1:0-12232 GCA_036505095.1 Phycisphaerae bacterium | reverse complement strand
CGCTGCTGATGCCCTGAGGCATCCGGCGGCCCGCCGTGCTTGAGCGTGCCGGCGGCGCGCACGAAGTCCACGGCCCTGCCGTGCGCAATAGCTCGCGCCCAGGCGAGGAATGCGCAAGGGCGCTTGAACGCGGGCTCATGGCCTGCCGGAGAATCTCGAGGCGGACTTCCTGGAGCACGTCCTCGATGGGAATCTCCGATTTCCACTCCGCGGGGATTATCTCGCGCACGTAGTGGCGCAACGCCGGTTCGTACTGCCGCATCAATGCCTCGAGATTATCCTGAGAGCCGCGCGGTCCGATTGGGCTGTCGCTTTGCATGCTGTCCTCCCTGCGCGCGCAACCGCGGTGGGCGCGGCGCACGCTTGCGATCGGCGAGCGATGCCGGGTTGTCGGGATCCACGAAACCGTTAGGGGATGATCAACGTCGCTGTTTAGCTGGCATGGCTGTCGGCGGCCTCCTTTCGCCGTGCGAAGACATTTTGCGGCGGACGTTATTACAAACGATCAACGTCCACGAATTCGCAAACTTTTTGATTTAGCACCTAGCCTGAACTATGGCGAAAGGGGGGCCGATCGCCCGAATCTGAACGGATTTATTGAAAATCGTGCGTAGGACGCTGCAAACCCCGATTGGGTCAGCGCGCGCTTCGGACTGAAATGCGTTTCGTGCAGCCACGCCCCAAGCGGTGGCACAAGTCATTCCCGCCGCTCGTTTTCGTCGATCACAGGTTCGGGCGCTGGGCGCGGCGCTGGCGTTTCATCGGGGATGCGATAGGTCCCATCGAGCCAGCGGCCCAGATCGACCAGCTTGCAGCGCTCGCTGCAGAACGGACGGTGCGGGGCGTCCTCGCGCTGCTCGACGCTGAGCTGCTTACCGCAAATGGGGCAGAGAAAAGTGATCATCGCAGTTGTACTTCGGATTACTCTCACCACGGTCCTCTCTCCGCCACGGCGGATCAGCGACCTTGAAGGGAGCGGGGGTGCTTTAGTCCGCCGAAGTCTTCTTGGGTTTGGATTTCTTGGGCTCCTTGGCCGGCGGCGCGGGCTTGGCAGTGGTGTCAGTGCTTTTGTCGGTCTTGGTATCCGCAGCCGTCGGCTTGCTGGACTCGGTCTCGGCTTTGGCGCCTTGCTTGTACGACTCGCTACGGTAATCCGTCTCGTAAAAACCGGAGCCTTTGAAAATCACGCCGCCACCCCGGCCGATCAGGCGCTGCGCGGGCGTGCGCTCGCCACATACCGGGCACGGCTCGGGCAGCCGCTTGAGCGGGCTATCGGTCATACTCTGAAAGACCTCGACCACCTTGCCGCAGCGGCGGCACTCATACTCGTACGTCGGCATCAGAACGTCTCACTAACCACTAACAACTAATTACTCCGTGTTGGTCCACCCGAGATGATGACGCGCGCCGGGCGCAGCGTCCGTTCGTGCAGACGATAGCCCTTCTGCAACTCCCTCAGGACGGTACCCTCGGGAACATCGGCCGATGGCTCTTTCATCATGGCCTCGTGAATGGTCGGGTCGAAGGGCCGACCGACCGCCTCGACGACCGTCACATTGAAATCGCCCAACGCCTTCATCAAGTTGCTGTAGATCAGCCGGATGCCCGCGCGCAGCGACTGCACGTCGGCCGTGGCTTCGGTGCCCAGCAGCCGCTCAAAATCGTCGAGTGCCGGCAGCAACGCTTTCATGAAATTCGCATTGGCGTAGCGCACCGCCTCGAGCTGTGCATTGGCGGCGCGACGCGCGGCGTTCTGCTGCTCGGCCAGGCAGCGCAGGTATTTGTCTTTGTATTCCTGGATCTCAGCCCGCAGGTGCTCGACGTTGTCGGCCATCTGCACGGGCGGATCGTCAGTCGACGGCGGGGTCTGTGGGTTTTCTAATTGGACGTCTTCGCTCATATCAACACCATGTAGGCGCACCTACGTTTGGCGGTTCAGAACCGCGACCGTAAGTTAAGGGAGCGGCATCGGCCTGCGCTCGCTGACGCTTCGCGGCTCTGAGGCTTCGCTTCGCGGCTCCGATTCTCAGCCGCCGTTGGTCGCTCCCGCAAAGTATTCCTTCAGCCGCTCCAAAAACCGCTTGGACTCGGGTGAAACCGAATGCTCCGCAGTGGCCGCGAATTCGCGCAGCAGGCGCTCCTGCTCTTTATCAAGCCTCCGAGGTACTTCAATCATAACCTGTACCAGTTCATCACCGCGTCGGGCGGATCGCAGATCAGGCAGGCCCAATCCCGGCAGCCGCAACACGGTCCCGTGCTGCGTTCCGCGTGGAATCGACAGTTCAGTCCGCCCACTCAGCGTCGGCACCTCAACCGTGGCGCCGAGCGCCGCTTGCGTAAATGCGATCGGCAACCGGCAGACCAGATCATTGCCGTGTCGCTCGAGGAACGGATGAGCCGCGACGTGCACGTAAACGTGCAGGTCGCCGCGGCCGGTGCCATCCCCGCCAGGCTCGCCCTCGCCGCGGATGCGGATCGACTGGCCATCGTGAATGCCGGGCGGAACTTTGACGTTCAGCACGCGCTCCTTCGGATGCCGGCCAGTGCCGCGGCACTCCTTGCACGGCGTCGAGACGACCGTGCCGCGTCCGCGGCAGTTGGGACAGGCGGTGACCACGCGGCTGAACAGGAAACCATAGCCGGCGGCCTGCTCGACCTGGCCGTATCCGCCACAGGTCGGACAGTTCTGCTTTTTCGATCCCGGCGCGGCGCCGCTGCCGCCGCAGGTTTCACAGAAGTCGTTGCGCGCGAAATGCAGATTGCGCTCCGCGCCGGAAACCACCTCGGCCAGGGTGACTTCCACTTCGGTCTGCAAATCGGCCCCCGGCTGCCGCCCGCGCCGGCCGCCGCCGAAAATATCGCCGAACATCGAGAAGATGTCGTCGATGCCCATGTGGGCGTAATCGTGAACGGCCGCACCCTGCAAGCCGGCATGGCCATAGCGGTCGTAGGTCTGCCGCTTCCCTGGGTCGGACAGCACTTCGTAGGCTTCACTGGCCTCCTTGAAGCGCAGCTCGGCCTGCGGATCGTCTGGATTGCGGTCCGGGTGGTGCTTGAGCGCCAGCTTGCGGAAGGTGCGCTTGATCTCCTCCGGCGCCGCGTCGCGGCCCACGCCCAGCACCTCGTAATAGTCCCGTTTGCCCTTGGCCATTACCGCCACTACCGATTCCGGTCTCCCGATAGAGCATGGGCGGACCGCTTGCGATCCGCCCACACCTCCACTAACTGATTCTATCGACGTTTAGCCGCGACCGTAGGGAGCGCTTTTCGCCGGACGTTCGACCGCGGACGGGCGCGCGGCCCGGTCGGGCCTGCGGCTAAACATAACCCCGTTTTCCCACACGCGGCGAGTGGCATGGCTTCACGGCTTTAGCCGGGTAGCCATGGTCTGTCCAGAGCATGCTTACCCGCTGCGCGTGAAAGCATGCCACCCCGCTTCAGCGGATCGCGTGCGCGACCTGCTTCTCTTCGTCTTTCAGCTCGGTCAGCAGCACCTCGGTGGTCAGCATCAGTCCCGCGATGCTGGCCGCGTTTTCCAGCGCGGAGCGGGCCACTTTCGCCGGATCGATGATGCCGGCTTTGAACATATCCACATATTCGCCGTTGCGCGCGTCATAGCCGATCTTTTGGGTCTTGCCCAGCAGCTCTTCGACCACGACCGCGCCCTCGCCGCCAGCGTTGATGACGATCTGCCTGGTCGGTTCGCGCAGCGCGCGGGCGACGATTCCGCAGCCGATGCGCTCGTCACCGCGCGCCTTCTGGGCCGCGGCTTCGACCGCCGGAATGGCCCGCAGAAAAACGACGCCGCCGCCCGGCACGATGCCTTCCTCGGCCGCCGCTTTGGTCGCGTGGAAAGCGTCATCGACCAGGTCCTTGCGCTCCTTCACTTCGGTCTCGGTCGCGCCGCCGACACGAATCACGGCCACGCCGCCGGTCAGCTTGGCCAGACGCTCTTCGAGCTTCTCGCGATCGTAGTCGCTGGTCGTCTTGGCGATCTGCGCGCGAATCTGCTCGGCGCGGGCATTGATCTCGCTCTTCTTGCCGGCGCCTTCGATGATCGTGGTATCGTCCTTGGTAATGACGACCTTCTTGGCGCGGCCGCAATCGTTCAGCGTGACACTTTCGAGCTTGATGCCCAGGTCCTCGCTGATGTGTTTGCCGCCGGTGATGACGGCCAAGTCTCCCAGCATGGCCTTGCGGCGATCGCCAAAACCAGGCGCTTTGACCGCGGCACACCGCAGGACGCCGCGCAGCTTGTTGACCACCAGCGCCGCCAGCGCATCGCCCTCGAGATCCTCGGCGATTACCAGCAGCGGCTTGCCGGCCGTCGCCACAGTTTCGAGCAAGGGAATGAATTCGCGCAGATTCGAAATCTTCTTCTCATAGATCAGGATGTACGGATCCTCGAGCGTGCAGGACAGGTCGGCCGGATCGGTCATGAAGTAGGGCGAAATGTAGCCCTTGTCGAACTGCATCCCCTCGACGACCTCCTTTTCGGTCTCGAGGCTCTTGCCCTCTTCGATCTCGACCACGCCTTCCTTCCCGACTTCATCGAACGCCGCCGCCAAAAGCTTGCCGATGGCTTCATCACCGTTGGCGGAGATCGTCGCGACCTTGGCCAGGTCCTCGCTGCCTTTGACCTTGACCGATTGCTCCTTGATGGAGCCGACAGCGGCCTGCACGGCCAGATCGATGCCGCGCTTCAGCGCCATCGGATTCGCGCCGGCCGTGACGTTCTTGAGGCCCTCGCGATAAATCGCTTCGGCCAGAATCGTCGCAGTGGTGGTGCCATCGCCGGCAACATCGGACGTCTTGGACGCGACGTCGTTGAGCATCTTGGCGCCCATGTTCTCGAACGGATCGGGCAGCTCGATTTCCTTGCTGACCGTCACGCCGTCTTTGGTGACGCGCGGACTGCCGAACGACTTTTGCAGGATCACGTTGCGGCCGGTGGGACCCAGCGTCACCTTCACCGCGGCCGCCAACTTGGTTACGCCTTCCAGGATGCCCTGTCGCGCGTCCTGGGAGAACATCATTTGCTTGGGCATGGTGCTGACTCCTTGCTGGCGAATGCCTTAGTCGATGACCGCCAGGATGTCGCTCTCCCGGACAATCACGTATTTCTCGCCGTTCATTTCCACTTCCGTGCCGGAATACTTGCCATAATAAACTTCATCGCCGGTTTTCACGCTCAATTTCGCCCGTTGACCGCTGTCCAGCAGCTTGCCGGGCCCGACCGCGATGACCTTTCCGCGCTGCGGCTTCTCGCGCGCCGCATCCGGCAGCACAATGCCGCCGGCGGTCGTCTCTTCGGCCTCGCTCTGCTGGATCAGCACGCGGTCATCCAGCGGATTGAACTTGATCTTCTTTGCGGTAGCAGTTGCGGTTGCCATCTGTAATCTCCGAATTGGTTTATGATTCCTTCTTTCGCGATTCCTTGATTGCCTGAAATCCAAGCCCGGACACACTCTCCGGCCGGGCCGCGCTGGCACTGGCGGCTCCGGCTCAGCGGCCTACATGTCCATGTCGTCCATGTCCGGACCGCCGCCGTGCTCGTCGCCGGGACCCTCCTTATCCTTCTTGGGCTTCTCGGTCACGATGCAGTCGGTCGACAGAAGCAGCCGGGCCACGCTGCTGCCGTTTTCCAGCGCCGTGCGAACGACCTTGGTCGGATCGATGACGCCGTCCTTCACCAAGTCGCCGAATTCGCGCGTCTCGGCGTTGAAACCGAACGCACCGGTCTTGTTGCGCACACGGTGCAGCACGACGCCCGGCTCCATGCCAGCGTTCTCGGCAATCTGTGAGAGCGGCGCGCTCAGCGCATCGCGCACGATCTGCGCGCCGGTGGCTTCGTCGTCTTCCAGCTTCAGGCCATCCAGCGCCGACATGCAACGCACCAGCGCCACGCCGCCGCCGACGACCGTGCCTTCCTCCAACGCGGCGCGCGCGGCATGCAGCGCGTCTTCGATGCGGGCCTTCTTTTCCTTCAACTCGGTCTCGGTGGCCGCGCCGACGTTGATCTGCGCGACGCCGCCGGCCAGCTTCGCCAGCCGCTCCTGGAGCTTCTCGCGGTCATAGTCGGACGTGGTCACTTCGATCTCGTTGCGAATCTGCTCGATGCGCGACTTGATGGCCTGGCTGGCGCCGGCGCCTTCGATGATCGTGGTGTTCTCGGCATCCACGCGCACGCGCTTGGCCTGGCCCAGATCGCTGATCGAAATGCTCTCGAGATCGATCCCCAGGTCCTTCATAATAGCCTGGCCGCCGGTGAGGATCGCGATGTCCTGCAACATGGCCTTGCGGCGGTCGCCGTAGCCAGGCGCCTTGACCGCACAAATGCTCAGAATCCCGCGGATCTTATTGACCACCAGCGTCGCCAGAGCTTCGCCCTCGATTTCCTCGGCGATGATGAGCAGCGGACGCTTGGCCTTCGAGACCTTCTCCAGCAGCGGGATCAGCTTGGTGACATTGCTGATCTTTTCCTCGTGAATCAGAATGAGGGCGCGCTCCAGCACGACGGTCATGTCATCCTGGTTCGTGATGAAGTGCGGCGACAGATAGCCCCGGTCGAACTGCATGCCCTCGACGACATCGATGGTCGTTTCGGAAGACTTGCCCTCCTCGACCGTAATGACGCCATCCTTGCCGACCTTCTCGAAACAGTCGGCCAGAATATTTCCGATCGTCGGATCGTTGTTCGCGGAAATCGCAGCGACGTTGACGATATCCTCACGATTGGTGGCTTTGATTGGCCGCGAAAGCGTCTTGAGTTCCTCGATCACGCGCCGCACGGCCACTTCGATGCCGCGGTTCAGCGCCTTGGCATCGGCGCCGGCCGTCAGGTTCCGCAAGCCCTCATTAAAGATGGCCTCGGCTAGCACGGTCGCCGTCGTCGTGCCATCGCCGGCCCGTTCGCTGGTCTTGCTGGCCGCCTGCTTGACGAGCTGCGCGCCCATGTTTTCGTACCTGTTGACCAGTTCCACCTCCTCGGCCACGGTGACACCGTCTTTGGTGACCGTCGGCGAGCCCCAGCCCTTATCGATGACCGCGTTCCGCCCCCGAGGCCCCAGCGTCGCCTTGACGGCCGCCGCGAGCTTATGCACGCCGGCCGCCAGCGCCTTCCGGGCCTCCTCCTCAAAAGCTAACTGCTTGACCGCCATGGCAGCGTTCTCCTATGAGCTGTTTCTGTCTGCAACCTCAGCATGCCGGCGCAGGCTGTGCGCCGTTACCGCTGAGCCCGTGAGCAACGGCCGTGCCCAGGCAACGGCTCACTTGTAAGTGCTTGTGAGCTCTGGACTTACTTTGAAATGCGTCGTAACTCGCCTAGGGGCGCCGCTGCCAAGCTGGCAGAAACTGAATGCACGTTCCGACTCGGGTGCCAATTTGACAGAGCGTGAGCCATCGGCGAGGGCGGCTCATCCGGCGACGCCCCAGGCTGCTCAGCGTTCTCCAGCCGCGTGGTGAGCCTGCAGCCATTCGCGCGCCTGATTCAATTGGTCATCGACATAGACCCGATAGAATGCTGTCCTGAATGGAAAATCGGGGAACCACTCACCCAGGGCGTCCACCGCGAAATCGCAGGCGTGCTTGTAATCGACCTGGGTGGAGTGGGAAATACTAACGTCTTTTAGTGGCACGCGGTCTCTTAACAATTGGCCCGCAAGCTCGAGCGCCTTCGGCGTTGGGCGAAGCTTTGGCAGTAGCTCGAGGCGCTCGGCTCTCGCCGCGCGCTCGCCGGCTAACGCCCTGCTGGCGAAGCGCTGAAAAGCACGGTCGTCGCCAAGATTGGCTTCGGCGAAATCGACGACCGCGATTAGTCGCTGGCGAATCCGTTCTTCGTACTCGGGATCGCGCCGAGACCGCCAGAGCTCGGGCGCATTGCTCTCGGCCAGTCGACGCAACTCAGCCAGGCGCCGCAAGGCCGGCTGATCACCCGATGTCGCGAACTGGCCAATGACCTGGAGCATGATGACCAAGCGAAGACCGTCGAACCGGTCGAGGGAGGGGAGGATTTTGGGCACCAGTGCTTGCCCCATCGGTATGCGCAGCTCCGCAGGAAGGTGAATCAGCGTGTGGTACGCGTTTTCGTGCCCATTCGTCTGCTCGAGCGGCTCAGCAAAGCAATCGAGCCACGCCTCGCGCACCCGCGCGTCGGCAATGAAGGGCTCAGCACAGGCAAGTGCGTAGGCCTTAAGGGACTGGTCCGCGGAGCGCAGCGCCTGCTCGAGGGCGCCCGGCGCCGCCTCCGGGATGCGGCACAGCGCTTCGAGTGCGCGTGTGCGAACGTTGTAGTCGTGGTGCCCCAAATAGGAGCCAAGTTCGCCCGCCACCGCGGGACCGAGTGAAATCACCTCGGTCAACGCGCCTGTGTCGTTCTGCACCAGCGCGCGCCGGATTAGCTCCGCATGTGGGCCCGTCTCGTCGGGCTGAGACCGGGCAGCGGTTGGCATCAGGGCCAAGAGGGCGCTCACTAGGTTAATGCACCGCCGGATCAACATCTGGCTCTCCTCTTATGGTGGGTTCGAGATTCTTGCCTGCCGAAGCGTAAAATGCGGACCTCCGTCCTCACAGAACTGCGACATGAGGTTTATGTAAAGGAGCGTGTCGCTGTTGGAATCAAACACGGGATCGCCGGGATGCGCAAAGTGCACCGAGCTCAAATTGAGATAATGGCCTGCTTCGTGGCCCATCGTGTGTCCGGTATCGCAAGTAACGTCGTCAATCAGAGTAACAAAACCCGGTAGCGTCCCACCGGTAGCCGAGTTCAATGCGGGGTCCTCGTCAGGTGGGCAATCGTTTCTCAAAATTCCAAACGAAGAAGACGTCGTAGGGAACACTAGGCGCTTCATTGGCGATTACCAACTCGAAATCGGACATCCCGCTTTGTGCGCACGGGCCGAATGGGGGTCCACCCAGATCATAGCACTGGACGACAGGGCCCAACTCGGCGGCGATCGTGTCACTCACGAAGTCTGCCACAAGCGGTCTGAACGCGACATTTGCCTGTGAAGTCCAAGCTACGTTCATTGCGTCCAGTAGCTCTTGCGCGTGCTGGGCGCCGTGCATGCTCGACCGCACGGCATCCGATACTTTGTGGAACCTTACGTTCACTATTTTGGGAGGCAGGGCAGTAACGCGCAATTCCGCCATTACCGGCTCATCGGGTGTTTGCATGTACGCCTGCACGGCTGCCTCCCCTGGCCCAGCGGAAAGTACCGACAACAGGAAATTAGAATTTTGTGGGCTGTTGGGATAGATCGTCGCGACGGCCGTGTTGCTGCTCCGGAATGCGACGGTTGTGCTCGGCGCGATGGAAACCTGCGTGGTGTTGCTCCCGAGTGCGGGAAGCGGCACAACCAGTCTGATCGCCGGCAGCTACCGGCGCGAGGACTTGTCGGGCACCTTCACCGCCACCTCGGACGGTACGGACATCGGCCGGAAGCAAACGGGCGCGGAATGGACCTATGCATCGACCGGCGACAAGCGCGTGTCGCAGACCGGGACCGAATTCACCGTCGGCCGGCAAGTGGGCGAATTCACTAACGACGGCATCTTCATTCGCGGCGAGGGCAATGACTTCACGCTCTACTCCACCGGCACATTCACGTGCATCGAGTCGGGCAGCCACTACACGCTACACACGATCGGCATCGTCAGCGCCAGCGTCGATCCACAGACCCAAGACCTGATCAACGTGAAGGATTTCGGCGTGACGATCGCGGCCGATGGTGAGCTGACGCAGGCTTGCACCGACCGCATCGTGGCCGACTACGAACGGCCGGGCGCCTGGGCGCTGGTCGAGGTCGCCCGCATTACCCGCACCAGCACGGGGCACGGGTCAATAAAGTCGCGTTGTCAGCAGGTCCGGCCGGCTGAGCTGCTCCATGCACGGGCCTGCCTGGCATCCGGATGTCATCCGTCCGCGGCATGCCACGACATTGAGCACGCGTCGCGCTGCGGATACCCTACCCCCGATGTCAAAGGCGCCCGCGCTTTGTTTAGCGATCACCATCGCCGCGAATGCCGCTGGGGGACGGGAGCCACCGCGCCAAGGAGAAACTCAACCAGCGGCCGAGCCCTTGATGTCTCCCGCGACAAGGGCCGAGCCGGTGCCACCGGCGATTGCAGTGGCGGATCAGCGCTACCTGATCCAGATCGTACGTCGGGCGGCGGCCGCGGCGCTGGCGGGCGACAACGACTATTCACCGAGCTATCGACCCAAATCGCTCGACGGGCTGCAATGCCAGCTCGTGGTGACGTTTCGGCAAGCCGGGGCGGCGCGTGGGCGCGGCATTAGCCCTTTGCTGCCGGCGCTGGATGCGGCCGCGGCGGGCGCGCGGGTTGCAATTGAAAACGCCCGACAGGCCGGATCAGTCGATTCGGATGCTCTCGACCGCTGGCTCATCGAGATGGAAGCTGTGGGGCAGCCCGTTCCGGCTGACCTGCCGAACGACTGGAGCGAAGGCGATTGGATCGAGACGCTGCTCGAGCCGGGCGTGCATGGCGTCGCACTGGAATACGGGGGTCAGCAGAAGCTACTATGCCCGACTGAAATCTTCACGACCGATCATCTCATGCACGATGCGCTGCTGAGCCTCGGTGAGCAGCTCGGTCTCTCAGCCTCGCAGCTTGCGCAGGCATCGATTTCGCGCTTTCGGACGACGCACTGGGTCGAGCTGCGCCCGGGCGGCGAGGTCGTGCAGCTTCAGTGCGGGTTGATCGTCATTCCGCCGCGCGCCGTCACGGAACGGGCGCTGAATGCAGCCATCGAGCGGCTGGCGGAATACATGATGTACCGGCAGCGCGCCGATGGTGCGTTCAGCTATCAATACGAGCCGGCCCGCGACCAGTATTCCGAGGAAGACAACGCCGTGCGGCAGGCGGGCGCCGCCTGGGCCTTGTCCTACTACGCGCGGCGTTCGCGTTCGGCAGCGGCGCTAGCCTCGGCCGACCTGGCGATTCGGAATCATCTCGAACGCCTGACGGAGCTGACCGACATCGACGGCGCGGCTTTCATCCGCACGCCGGACAACGACAACGAACTGGGTGTAACCGCGCTGACCTGCCTGGCGCTGCTCGATCATCCGCAGCGCGAGCGCTTCACCACAGACATCAACCGGTTGCTGACCGGGATCCTATGGCTGCAGCGGCCCGACGGACGCTTTATCACAG
Organism: Phycisphaerae bacterium; assembly: GCA_036505095.1. Lineage (GTDB taxonomy): Bacteria > Planctomycetota > Phycisphaerae > UBA1845 > UBA1845 > DASXUA01. Next base: position 1,060 of record DASXUA010000257.1, on the reverse strand, counting down.
CCTTTCCGCCGGCGCATCAGCTTCCCAGCCAGAACTATTTCCCGGGCGAGGCGCTGTGTGCCCTGGCGCGCGCCTATCGCGCCGATCCGCAGGAGCGCTATATGCAGGCATTCGGGCGCGCGCTGGATTTCTACCGCAACTATTTCGAAAAACAACGCGTGCCGGCGTTTGTGCCCTGGCAGGTGCAGGCCTTCTCGGAAATGGCGCTGCAATCCAAGCGCGAGGACTTCGCGCGGTTCGTCCTGGAGATGTCCGACTGGCTGGCCGGCACGCAGCTCAACGAACATAACTGCCCCTGGCCGGAAATGTGGGGCGGCTTTGCGCCGTACACCACCGGTCGCGCCGGCGTTTCGACCGCGTCCTATCTGGAAGGCTTCGTCGACGCGCTGCGGCTGGCCCGCCAGCGCGGCGACGCCGAGCGTGCCCGGCGTTACGAGCAGGCGATCGCCGCGGCCGTGCGCTTCGTCATCCAACTCCAGGTGCGGCCGGAGGAGGCCTATTTCATCCGCAGCCCGCAGGACGCCGTCGGCGGCATCCGCACCACGCCCTCACACAACCACCTGCGCATCGATCATTGCCAGCATGCATTGATGGCGCTCTGCAAAGCGCGCGACGTGCTCTTTTCCGATTAGAATCCGGGGATGTCGTCCAAGCTGCCAGCTCGCCGAACTCAAGAGGCGTTGCCACGAGTCCCGCCGCGCGCGGCGCGCCTATCCCGCTGGCTTCGGCCAATCGTCTTGCTTCCGGTGCTCACTGTGCTTGGTCTGGCGATCTTGGCGCCGCTCGCGCTAGTGGTTCTGGCGTATGACGGCTTCCTCGCGTTGATTTCGATTGGCGCCGCGACCTGCGCGGCGCTGTGGCTGATCCCGCTGCTGCGCCTGGGTCCACTGCCGCTGCGCTGGCAACTGCTGCTCGCCTCCGCGCTGGGCCTCGGCGGGCTGGCGTTGCTCGTGCTGGGCCTCGGTCTAGTGGGACTCCTGCAGCGCGGTCTCTGGTTTCTGATTCTGGCGGCGCTCGCGGCGATTGGCTTGCTGCGCGTGCGGCTCCTTTGGAAGGAAGG
>DASXUA010000256.1:0-16412 GCA_036505095.1 Phycisphaerae bacterium | reverse complement strand
CTTTGAGACCGGCGACTCGACCCAGCTCGCCCCGGGCGATTGGGTTATTGCGGCTGGCAACCCGTTCAAAGTGGCCGACGGTGACGAGCCGGTCAGCGTGGCGCTCGGCGTTTTCAGCACTCGCGCGCCGCTCGACGCGCGGCTGGGCGTCAACGACTTCCCATTTCACGGCGAGGTGCTGGTGATCGATGCGGTCACGAGCAACCCCGGCGCGCCGGGCAGCGCGCTGGTCGATCTCGACGGCCAGTGGATCGGGATGATTGGCCGTGTGGTCGTCTCGAACGCCACGCGCACGCAGTTCAATTACGCGGTCCCGGCTGAAGTTTGCCGCGCCTTCATCGAACGCGTCCTGCATCCCACGACGGCCATCGCCCAAGACTCCGCCGCGCCGGCGGGCAACGTGTATCACGGGATTAAGCTGTTCAAACAGGGCTACAAGCGCAGCTTGGCCTACGTTGAAAAGGTTTCGCGCGGCTCGCCGGCCGAAAAAGCCGGCGTCCGTCCGGACGATCTGATCCTGACCGCCAACGGCCGGCAGATCGCCGCACTCGAAGATTTCGACCACGTGCTCGAATCCGCCCGCCCCGGCCAGAAGCTCGAACTGGTGTTGGAGCGCAAGCGCCAGGTCATCACCACCACGCTCACGCTTGAGGAGAAGCCGCAATGAGGGTTCAGGGTTCAGGGTTCAGGGTTCAGGGTTCAGGAACAGCGCAGGGTGGCATGGGCAAGTCCGCCAGGATCCGCCGTGGCGGGCAGCCTTATCGCTTGCCCGTGCAGCGCGCCGCTGGACGCATGCGCCCTTTTCTGCTCCTGCTCATTGCCTGCACCGCGGCCGTGCGGGCTCAGGAGCATGATAGCCCGGGTCTCGATACCCAACGCGCCAACCAGCAAACTTTCCACGAAGCCGTCGCGCGCGTCATCCCCAGCATCGTGCAGATCGAGACGGTCGGCGGCGCCCAGCCGCATGATGCGACGCCTTCGGGTCAGCCCGAAGCTGGGGGTAACCCGAACGATCCCAAACGCGTTCCCAAGCCCTTCGTCGATACAACGGGAAGCAATTTTCTCGTGGCCGACGGGCCGACCACCGGCATCGTTTATTCATCCGACGGCCTTATTCTGACCAGCAGCTTTAACTTCGTCCGCAATCCGGTGCTGATCACCGTTAAACTCCCCGACGGCCGGCGATTGGTGGCCGACCTCGTCGGTCGCGATCAGGTGCGCAAGCTCGCGCTGCTCAAAATCGATGCCAACGACCTGCCCGCCCCCGAATGGGCGCCGATCGAGAGCATCCGCGTCGGGCAGTGGTCGATTGCCGTAGGTCGTGGCTTCGGCAGCGAGATGCCGTCGGTCACCGTCGGCATCATCAGCGCTCTCCATCGCATGCTGGGCAACGCCATTCAGACGGACGCGAATCTCTCGCCGGTCAATTACGGCGGACCGTTGCTCGATCGCGCGGGCCGCGTCATCGGTATCTGCGTGCCGATGGCCCAGCGCCCGGGCGAGTTGGCCGGCGTCGAGTTCTACGACGCCGGCATCGGCTTCGCCGTGACCAAGTCCCGTGTCGATGAGATCGTCGCGCAGCTCAAAAACGGCGTGAACTTCTACCGCGGCTGGCTGGGCATCCAACTCGACCGCAACGCGCCCAACGAGGTCAAGATCGACAAACTGGATTCCAAATCGCCGCTGCTGGCCGCCGGCGTGCGCACCGGTGACAAGATCCTCTCGATCAACGGCAAGCCAGTGAAGCACTACGGCAACCTGGTGCAGGCGCTCTACATGATCCCGGCCGGCGAGCCGGTGAATCTCACGCTGCTCAAGAGCGGCCAGGAAGTCGGCCTGACCGTGATGCTCGCCCGTAGCGAGGAATTGGCTCAGCAACTCGAGTCCCAAGAGCCCTTCGACCCCTCCAACCCCTTCCCGAAGCCCGACGAGCCCGAGAGTCCATAAACGCCAAAACGCCATTAATAAACCGCCAAGTCCGCAGGATCCGCCGCGGTGGGACGCCAAGGTCGCCAAGTTAACGGGTCCGCGTCGCGGACCCTACTTTTTTCTATCTTGGCGTTCTTGGCGCCGTGGCGGTTGAAACTGGCGCCGTGGCGGTTTCGAAATGCGCGCGAGAGTCAGCGCTGCTGATCGACGTAGAAAGCCGTAAGTGTCGCGAGTTGCAGGAACGCCGCCAGCGCAAACCGCGCCGTCGCCGCCGAACTTTGATCTCCGAAGAGCGCGAGCAGACCCCAAATCGCGGCCGACACCGCCAGCATCTGCATCAGCGTCCCCGCCAGCCGCAGGAACGAAAAATCTGTCTGCCGTTCCCGCCGATATTGCCGATCCAGCAGCTCCCGGATTTCCTGTAAGAGCACGACTTCCGACGGCGCGTTCGGAGGTTGCGGCGCGGGATCTTCAGTGGGCATGGGTGCGTTCATAGCCGTCCTCGAGCACGATGTCCACGGCCTCGCTCAGGCTGCGAACGATGTAATCCGGCGTGACTATAGCGTGCGATGTTTTGGCAGCATCGGCCCGAGCGCCGGTCGCGTCTTGAAATCGGAAATCGGAAATCGGAAATCGAAAATCCAACAGAATGGTTCTGCACCCCGCGCGCCGCCCGGCCTCGATGTCGCGCGCGCCGTCTCCGATCATCCACGACCGGTCGAGGTCCAGATCGAGTTCCTGCGCCGCCTTCAGAAGCATTCCAGGCGCCGGCTTCCGCAACTCACTCGCCCGGCAGTACGCTTCAACCACTGCCTCCTCCGAATCCAGATAGGGACAGTAGTAAATCGCATCCAGACGCGCGCCGTCCGCCGCCAGCACGGATCGCAGATGCGCGTGAATCTCGCATAGGCGCGCTTCGCTGAACAATCCGCGCGCGATCCCGGACTGATTCGTGACCACCACAACGTGATAGCCCGCCTCATTGAGCCGCCGGATCGCCGCCGCCGCCCCCGGCATCAGCCGCACCTTGTCCGGGTGATCGATAAACCCTGGATCTTCGACCAGCGTATTGTCACGATCCAGAAAAACCGCCGGAAAACCCATGACATGATGATACCCGCTTGCTCGGCGGAGCCAATCAGAAGCGCCGGGTGGCATGGCTTCACGGCTTCAGCCGGGTAGCCATGCGCTGCGCTGGCATGTCCGCCGCAGGCCGATCCGCCGTGGCGGACTTACCCGCTGCGCGTGAAAGCATGCCCACCCCCGCGCGCTTGACACCTCCGCGCACCGCACCTACGTTGCCAATCGCCCATGCCTGGACCAACTCTGTTTCTCGACGTCCTGATCTTCGGCGGCGGCATTGCCGGCTTGTGGACTCTGGATGAATGTGTCCGGCGCGGGTGGCAATGCCTGCTCCTGGAGTCGGTCGCCCTCGGCAGCGGCCAGACCGCCGCCTCCCAGGGCATCATTCATGGCGGCCTGAAGTACATGCTCGATGGCCGACTCACGCCCGCCGCTCGCGCCATCGCCGACATGCCCGATCTCTGGCGTCAATGCCTAGCCGGCACGCGCGACCCGCACCTGACCAACGCGACCGTTGGCAGCGACGCCTGTTATCTCTGGGGCACCGGGTCGCTGAAATCGCGTCTGCTGCTGAAAGGCGCCCATTTGGCGCTCCGCACTCACCCTGAACTGCTCGAGCCCTCCGCGCGCCCGGCTGCCTTGGCGCGCGTCCCCGGGGAAGTCCTCCGTGTCCCGGAGCAGGTGATTGATCCGCTCAGCGTGATTCGCTCGCTGGCCTCACGTCACGCGGATCGGATTTTGCATTTCGATTCCTCCCGAGGTCCGGCAATCGAATCGCGCGCGAATGCATCGCTGAGCGTCACGGTCCATCCGCCGGACAGCGACCGCATGCTCGTTCTTGAGCCGATCCGCATTCTCTTCGCCGCGGGCGAAGGCAACGCGGAACTCCGGCGCCGCGCGGGCCTGCCGGAACAGGTGATGCAACGCCGTCCGCTGCACATGGTGATGCTGCGCGGAGCGCTGCCGGAACTTTTCGGCCACTGCATCTCAGGCAGCACGCCGCGCGTAACCATCACGACGGCCACGGATGCCATGCAGCGCCGCGTCTGGCAGGTCGGCGGGCAACTCGCCGAACGAGGCGTTGATTGCGACGCGGTCACGCTCCTTGACGCGGCGAAACATGAATTCGCCGACGTCTTGCCCGGTCTGGATTTGAAGCACGCTGAATTCGCCGCGTATCGCATCACTCGCGCCGAGGCCGCCACCAGCACCGGCCAGCGGCCCGACGACGTTCACCTGATCGAAGAAGCCCGCATCCTAACCGTCTGGCCGACCAAGTTCGCGCTGGCCCCGCGTCTGTCGCAGTTGATCGTGGAGCGCATCGCGCCGTCAATCGAACGCGACCAGTGCGCACCGCCATCCGGCGATGTATTATCCGATTGGCCCAAGCCGCCGCTGGCCAAGCCGCCCTGGGAGACCTGCAACACATGGTCGAGCGCCTCCTAGATGCGACCGGCCACCCGGTTTCGCCGATTTCGTTTGGCGCCTTCAAGATCGGCCGCAACGAAGGCATCAAGTATCCGGCCGGTTATGCACTGCCGACGGATGCGGAAACCGAGCGCCTCCTAAACGGCGTCCTCGACTTGGGAATCAACCTGATCGACACCGCGCCGGCGTATGGCACCAGCGAGGAACGCATCGGCCGCTGCATCGCCCACCGGCGAAAGGAATTTCTGCTCTCCACCAAAGTCGGCGAGACGTTCGAAAGCGGCCGGTCATCTTACGACTTCTCGCGCGACGCCATCGCCCGCAGCATCGAACGCAGTCTCGATCGGCTCCGCACCGATGTCTTGGATCTCGTATTCATCCATTCCGATGGCAGCGATTTGCAAATCCTCGAACACACCGATGCGGTACCGACTTTACTCGATCTGCGCCGCCGCGGCCTGATCCGCGGCATCGGTCTATCGGGCAAGACCATCGCCGGCGCCCGTGCCGCGCTCGCGTGGGCCGACGCCCTGATGCTTGAGCACCACCCAGCGGATCGCACATTCGAACTGATCCTCGCCGAAGCCGGCGCCGGTGGCATCAGCCTTCTCGTTAAGAAACCTCTGGCCTCAGGCAACATTTCGCCGGAGGTGGCCCTGCCCTTCATCCTCGAAAACCCGCACGTCAGCTCCGTCGTGCTCGGCAGCCTCAATCTCGACCATCTGCGCCAAGCCCTGGACATCGCCCGCCGCGTTCGACCGTAGCGAGCGGCGGGGTTCATCCCCGCCGTTTAGCAGGATGATGCGAGCATGCGCTGGACTCGCGCATCCAGAACATCGCCGCCGTCCGCCAGAAACTCAGTATCGATTCGCAACGCAGCCACTGAAACTGCCCAATTCGCGCCAAGCGTGGCGAGCTTCACCGCATCCTTTTCCGTCGCCAGCAACCACTCGGCGCTGGCGCGCCGCGCTGCACCGACGATCTCGGCCGCGTCCGCGACCCTGTAGCGATGATGATCCCGCCACCACATCGTGCCGACCACCTCGATCCCTAGCGACTCAACGGTCCTTCGAAAAGACTCCGGGTTCCCAATCCCCGCAAAGCACAGCGCCCGCGCCCCGGCCGGCACATCCACAACGCGGGCATTGTCCAGTCTGCGAAAGCCCGCTGCCCGATGTCGCGTGTAGATGATCGGCAGGCCGGGTTGAACCGCGCGCACGCGGGCGATCATCGCCGCCAAGTCCTCTGGAGAGACCTGATCAACTCGCGATACGACGATCAGGTCCGCGCGCCGTAGCGATTCAACCGGCTCGCGCAGCAGCCCGCGCGGCAGCAGATGTCCATACCCAAACGGATTCGTGGCGTCGAGCACGACGATATCCAGATCGCGCCGCAGCCGCCGATGCTGAAAGGCATCATCCGCGATGATGCAATCCGCGCCCTGCGCAACCGCGCGCCGCGCCGCCGCCACCCGATCACGATCCGACACGCAAATCAAATCCGGGTAGCGCCGGCGCACCACGAGCAGCTCATCGGCCGACCCAGCGTCGCGCGACTTGTACCCACGCGACACCACCGCCGGCCGCCGCCCGCCCGCCAGCAGCCGCCCGCCCAGCTCAATCACCAGCGGTGTCTTGCCTGTCCCACCCGTCGTAATGTTTCCGACGCTGATCACCGGCACGCCCACGCCGACGCTGCGCGCTGCCGACCGATCGAACCGCCGATTGCGCGCCTCGATACCCCAGCGGTAGCCGACCGCACCCACGCCCAGCGCCGCGCGCAAAATCGTACCGAACGGGACCGCTTCGCCGTTCATTAATCGGTGCCTGAAAGACATTTTGGGCGCGTCTCGCCCGCCAGCTCGGGGGGCGGGCGTCCCGCCCGCCGCATCCGGACTCGCGACGGGCAACGCGTCAACGCTGAAACGCCGCCGCCGTACATGTCACACACGTCTGCGTCGGCTCATCGACGGCTTGATGATATCCGAGGATGCGGGCACGCGTATCGGGTAGCGCCGTCAGCAGCGCATAGATGCACCCGATGCTGCATACGCGCGTACAGTTCTGTCGCCCGCTGACGCGCTGTCGCATCCGCTCGGGCTCGACCGCCGCGACGTACTCCAACAGCGCCCCATCGAGCCGGCGAACATGATTCAGAAAATCCTCGTCAAGCCGGCGCTCATCGCCGAACGCCGCACCCACGTGCGACAGATCTGCCCCCGCGATCACCAGCGTGTCCGCACCATCCGCGGCGATCAACTCGCGCAGCGCCAGCGCGAGCTGCTTCAGATCGGCGCCCTGTCCATTCATCGGCCGCGTGCCGGTCGGTCCGCACGGATCGGGGCACAGCACCGGCACCACCTTGAACGCCTCGGCCCCATACAGGTGCTGCAGCCACAATACCTGCAACTCAACCGAATGCTCGTTGACGTGATCGTATTCGAATGTCCGCAGAGCGCCGCAGCGCACCTCGAGCTGCTCGACGAATGCCACGTCACCCTTAGTCGTGCCGAGTGGTGTCGTGAACGACGCGACGGTCGCGACCGGTCCGGCCGAACGCCCGAAGTGATTCGTGCCCAGCACGACCACGCGCTTCGGGGCCTCACGCCGCACGAGGGTCTTGTATGCCGTGCCGTAGCACGGCCGACCGCGCGGATAGTCCAGATGCGGCGCGATGAGTCCCACGAGGGATGCGCGCGTCTCGCCCGCCACGCCGTCGCCATCGGCCTCCGCCAGAATCTGAGCAAAGCTCCGCCGAATCTCGCCCGCGCCGTCCGATTCGGCCGCCGTGCGCATCCTGCGGACGCCGCTGCTGCGATATTGGTTCAGCAGCGACTCGTAATGCGCCTCGAAAGATGGTCCCTCCAGAAGGTGCGCCGCATCCAGTTGATCGATCAACCCGGCCAGCGTGTCCGCGGGCAACTGGCTGCCGAGCTGCTCGCCGAACCGCTGCCGCACCGTCTCCAGCTTCGTCCGCCCATCCAGCATCGACAAGATCAGCAATACCGGCTCGCTCACGGTAAGCTGCACATCGCTGATGTGCGAGCCGTCGCGAATGAGAATGCCGCGCTGGCCGCCGTGTCGGAACGGATGCGCTTCGATGGGCCGCAGACGCGGTGTGCTTTCAGGCTCGAACGGCATAGTGGTTCCTCTCGCGCCCGATCGTACGCCATCCGCGACATACTGGCGAGCGGTGGGCTTCCATGAGGCGAGCGGCGGGGTTCATCCCCGCCGCATAGCGTGGAGGAAACTTCCGAATCTATTGCGATTACTCATATGCCGCCGGGATGAACCCGCCGGGTCGCCACAATCGCTATGCACCCTTCGCCGCCGCGCGCGCTGCCGCCACCGCCAACGCATCGGCCCGCTCATTCTCCGGATGCCCCGCGTGACCATAGGTGTGCATAAACGTGATCTCATGTCGCGCGGCCAGTTCCGCCAGCGCCTTCCAAAGTTCAGCGTTCTTGACGGGCGTGCGCCCCGCCGTTCGCCAGTTCTTGCGAATCCAGCCCGGCAGCCATTCGCTCATGCCGCGCTGCACGTATTCGCTGTCGGTGACGACTTGCACGCGATAGCGCTGTCCCGGCTTCAGCGCCCGCAGCCCCTCGATGACGGCCGTCAGCTCCATGCGGTTGTTTGTGGTGCGCGGCTCACCGCCGGATCGCTCGCGCTCCTTCCCCGTCGCCGGATGTTTCAGGATCACCGCCCAGCCCCCCGGTCCAGGGTTGCCGCTGCACGCGCCGTCGGTGTAAAGGATGACGTCGTATTGAGAGTTCAGGGTTTAGAGTTCAGGGTTTAGGGTTCAGGGTTCAGCACCACGCTCGCGCACTCATAGCGTCGGTGTATGCGCGCGTCAAACGCGGGTGGCATGGGCAAGCAGCCTTATCGCTTGCCCGTGTCGAGCAAGCGCGCTTTTTGCGAAGCCTCCTTGGCCCTGCTAGCATGTCGACAATTGTGCTTCGGGCTGACCCTGAACCCTGAACCCTGAACCCTCCAAATGGACCATTTCCGCTACCGTGACGGCCTGCTCTTCTGCGAGGACGTGCCTATCCCGCGCCTGGCCGACGAGTTCGGCACGCCGCTTTTCGTATACTCGCGCCAGACGCTGGTCGACCATTTCAACCGCTTTGCGACGGCCTTTGCCGAGCTGAAGCCGATCATCTGCTACTCCATCAAAAGCTGTCAGAACCTGACGATCTGCCGGCTGCTGCGCGAGCGCGGCGCTGCCTTCGATGTGGTCAGCGGCGGCGAGCTGTCGCGCGCGCTGGAGGCCGGTGCCGATCCGCGCACCATCGTGTTCGCTGGCGTGGGCAAAACCGACGACGAAATCCGCCAGGCCATCGCGGCCGGCATCGGCTGGTTCAACGTCGAGTCCGAGCCGGAGCTGGAAAACCTGCAACGCCTCGCTGACGAATCGCTCCAGTCGGTCAACGCCGCGCTACGCATCAATCCGGACGTTGATCCCAAGACGCACGTCTATACCAGCACGGGCAAACGCGAGACGAAATTTGGTGTCGATATCGAGCGGGCCATGAACGTCTTCCAGCGCTACGGCCGGCACCCGCGCGTGCGCCTGTCCGCGTTGCATGTGCACATCGGCTCACCGGTCAATCAAATCGAACCCTACATTCAGGCTGCAGAGAAAGCCCTGGCGTTGATCGCACGTCTGCGCGCCGACGGCTTTTCGATCGACACGCTCGACATCGGCGGCGGCTTCGGCGCGCATTACCAGGGTAGCGAAGCGCCGCCCGCGGCTGAATACGCGGCCGCGATCGTGCCGCTGCTGCGTGGCAAGGGCCTGCGGATTATTCTCGAACCCGGTCGCTCGATCTCAGCGAATGCCGGCATCCTCATCGGCCGCACGCTCTACGTGAAGGACTCGGGCGACAAGCACTTTGTGATTACCGACGCCTCGATGACCGAATTAATCCGCCCCGCGCTCTACGGCGCCTATCATTTCATCTGGCCGGTCGCGCCGACCCCGCCGTTCATTCCGCCGCAGCGCAGCGCCGCGCGCGACCTGCCGGGCACGCTCAAAGTGGACGTGGTCGGTCCGGTCTGCGAAAGCGGCGATTTCCTGGCGAAAGACCGCCTGCTTCCACCCATGCAGCGCGGCGACCTGCTGGCCTTCTTCACCGCCGGCGCCTACGGCTTCGTCATGAGCAGTCAATACAACAGTCGCCCGCGCGCCGCCGAAGTCCTCGTCGAAGGCGACCGCGCCCGCCTCATCCGCCGCCGCGAAACCTACGACGACCTAGTCGCGCCCGAGCGCTTCTGACCGATCCCTCCGCCCGTATTGAAGACCTACCCGCGCCCGACACGCTGCGGTACATTGCATGGCATGGACCGGACCCAGGCTTGGCAATTATTGAATGAGTACATCAAGAATCCCGCGCTGATTCGGCATTCGCTGGCGGTTGAGGCCGCGATGCGCTTCTATGCCGGACGCTTCGGCGAGCATGTCGAAACCTGGGCCGTGACCGGGCTGCTGCACGACTTCGATTATGAGCGCTGGCCCGAACCGCCGGCGCACACACGCGAAGGCGCCAAGATCCTGCGGGCGGCCAGCGTCGACGAGGAAATCGTCGGCGCGATCCTTTCCCACGCGGAATGGAATCGGGACGAATATCCACGCGATCGGCCCATCCGCAAAACGCTCTTCGCGGTGGATGAACTCTGCGGGTTCATCACCGCGGTGGCCGTGATTCGGCCCGAGCGCATCATCGGCCTCGGATCCGCCAGCGTGAAGAAGAAGCTCAAGTCCAAAGGGTTCGCCGCCGCCGTCTCGCGCGAAGACATCGACGCCGGAGCGAAGCTGCTCGAAATCCCGCTCGACGAGCACATTCAGAACTGCATTGACGCCATGACGCAGATCGCCGCCGATCTTGAACTCGGCGCTCCGCGTGCGGCTTGAGGCTGCTTGGCTCCCGAAATAAGTCGCGCCTGCGGAAGGTCCTACTGCCCCGCGCGCGGGGCCGGCTCGCCGGTTGCTGCCGGCAGCGAATCGCGCAGTTGCTTGGCCAGCGGGTTGGTGGGATCGATCTTGTCGGCCTCATCCAGAGCGCTTTCGGCGTCTTCTCTGCGGCGGGCCTCGATGCTGAGTTGCGCTTTCTTGAGGTACAGCTCGATCGGCACATTCGGCTGTGTCGCCTGAATGCCCTGATTGACGAAGGCCAGTTTTCGCTGAGTGGCGACGCGGCCGTTGAGTTCCAGCCGCTCGTCGATGATCTCCAGGCCGCGCTGCCATAGTCTGAGCGTCTGCGGGTGTTTGCGTACCGCGAGCGTCAGGGTTGCCTCCAGCGTAGCGTAGCGCGCGTCAAGTTCCTGCAGCGCGCGCATGCTGCCCGCGCGGTTCTTCACATCGCCTTGTGCCAGCTTGACCGCCGACTCCGCCGCACCCAACGCGCGATCCACTTGATTGTCGCGCAGCAGCACCTGGGCATAGGCGTCGTAGATCTTCGGGTTCTGGGTTCCCATGTTGACGGCCGTCTCGAGTTGCTTCAGCGCGTCCTCGAACTTCCCGAGCTGCAGGCTGCACGTGGCCATGCCCAGATACAAGTCCGGCTCGCGCGGGTTGAGTTCGGCCGCCTTCTGATAATTGCCGCGGGCCAGCGTCCAATACGTCCCCTGTACCTGCAGATCCGCGAGGATCTTGAACGCTTCCCAGTCATTGGCGCCTTGGCGCGTCTTGGCGTAGCGCTCGACGCTGCGCAAGGCATCTTTGCTCCGGCCGGCCAGCACCAGAACCCGTGCCAGGTAGAAATCGGCCTTGACGTTGTTCGGCTCGCGCTGCTGGACCGCCGCCACCAGATCGTTGGCTTCTGCCAGGTAGCGCGCGCGGTTGTCTTCGTCCTGCTCGGCCTGGTGGAGAAGATCCAGCGCGCGATCGAGGTCTTCGGCGACCGTGGTCGGCGGCGGTGGCGGTTCCTGACCGTGCGCGGGCAGCGCCGACCACCCAGCCGGCAGAAATAGAATGAGCGACGACAACAGGACCCGGATCATCTGGTTGTATCTCCAACACGGGCCACGGATACCGCGGTGCTGCTGCGACTATAGAGTCGTGGCGGGACAGCGGCAAGCCGACGTTTAACCGCCATCCGCCGCGGCGGATGCGCTGCGGACGCCCTGTGCGCTACGCACCGCGCGGGCCCCGCCTTCACGCTGGCGCTGAGGCAGGTGCTGCCTCTGCGCTCGCAGCTCTCGCCGCCAGCGCAGCGCGCGCCGGAGTTTACCCGCCGCGGCGGGGTGTCCTGCGGCTAAGCGTGATTCAGCATTCCAGACTCAGTCTGCCGCCGGACGGGGCCGGCTCGCCCGCGGACGCGAGCGCTGGCCCCTCGACCCCGGCCCGTTCCGCGCTCACCCGCTGCATGAGCATGACCCAGGTTTCGCGCTGATAGCGCAGCACCTGCAGCGCGTCATCGACAGCCTGCACGTCGCGCTTCACGGCCGCATCGACCAGTTTGCGATAGAGGAAGCCGTAGATCGCGGCCATCTGGTCGCAAAGCTCAGCATTGTGATCGCGCCGCAAACCCGCCTGCATTTCGAGGATGATCTTCTGGGCGCGGCTGAATTTCTCGTAAACGGCTTCCCATTGTTTGGCCAGCAGGGCGTCGCGCCCCTGCAGCGCGAAGCGAATCGCTCCGTCGTAGAGCATAAGCTGGAGCTGCTCCGGAGTGGCGCTCAGGACGGCTTGTTGCAGATACGTATTGGGCGCCGGATGGCTCATCGCCAAGGGTATCGGATGCTCGCGGCGGTGGCATTAAGAGCGTGCCCTACGCCTAGGCCTGGCTGGCCAGGCTGGTCAGGGCCGCTAGAGAAGATTGCTGCGATTGCAGGGCTGCTAAGGCCGTCTCCAATCCCTGAAACTGCTTCTGCAACTGGGCCCGTTTGCGGTCGAGCAGGGCTTGCAGCGTGTCGGCACGTTGGGTGAGCAGGTCCTGCTGGTCGCTGAGGCGCGTGTCCTGCCGGGCCAGCAGGCCATCGGATGAGCGCGTCAGGTCGTCGAGCACCTGTTCGATCTTGTCGCCGAAGCCGGTGGTCTCCGTAGTGAACAGCGCTTCGACGCCGGCCGGATCGGCCGCATAGGCGGCGCGGAACTTGTCCTCATCCAGAGCAAGCTGCCCGCCGTTTTCGACCTTAAACCCAATAGCCGACAGGCGCGACAGCGACGACGCGCCGCCGCCTTGCGGGCCAGTGACCGTGCGGAACAGCCGATCGCGCACCAGGCCCACCGTCGCGTCGCCCAGCAGCACGCCGCGCTGGTTGGTCTCCGAATCGAATTTCGTCAGGTCATCAATCCGGCTGATCACGGCGTTGTAGCCGGTCACGAAGGTCTTGAGCTTATCGACGATCCCATCGACGTTCTGGCTGATGGCGACGTTCACGGGTGTGTCGGACGGGCTGATCAGGTTCAGCGTGACGCCGGGAATCACGCTGCTCAGTGTGTTGTTCGGACTGGTGATCAGAATCGGATTGGAAGTCTGCGCGCCGCCCAGCACCACGACCGCATCCTGGCCCTCGACCAGCGTCTGCAGACCCAGGTCGTGCGCGCCGCCGTCCAGCAGGATGAAGCCATTGCGGCCCGACACGCCGGACGTGATGCTGAGGCGGAACGGATTCGTCGAGCTGCCATCGTTGATCAGGGTCGCGGCGATCGGTGCGCCGGCGTTATTCAACTTGGCGACGACGTCGTTGAGCGTGTCGTCCTGATCGACCTCAACGTGATACTCGAAGGAGCCGTCCACAAAACTGCCGCCGGCACCGGCCGGCCGCGTGAGATTCAGATCGGTCGCCGCCTGTCCGCCGCCGACGTTTTCAATGTGCAGCGTGCCGCCACCGGCGTTCGAATCGCTGACGAGAATGCCGTCGCCCTGATCGTTGATGCGCGCGCTCACGCCCGGCGGCGCCGCCGTGTTGATCAGCCGTAGTACGTCGCCGACATTCGTCTGATTCGCGCCGATCGTCACGGTAAAGGATGCGCCGCTACGGGCCGTGATGCGTAATTGCCCGGCGCGCACCCCCCGGCCGTTGTTCAGATCAGCCAGGCGCGTGGCTTCCGACACGTACTGCAGTTGCAGGTTGCCGCTGTTCGTACTGCCGGAAGCGAAGCTGCCGGCGATGCCCAGATCCGCAGCGGTCGTGCCGGTGCTGTCGGCAATGATGAGCGGTCCGGCCGTCCCGCCCGTGGTATCGTTGATGCGGATGCCGTTGCCGAGCGGGTTGAGATCGGCCGTCAAGCCTGAGGTCGCCGTCGTGTTGTTGACGCGATCGATCAAGTCCTGAACGGATTGCGCGCCGCTGAAGTCGATTTGCGTAACCGTGCCGTTGCGGGCGGTGAAGCTGACCGTGCCGAGATTGACTCCCTGTCCGCCGCGCAGAGAACGGAGCAGGACCGTGTTCAAGCCCGCCAGCAGATCGCGCGTCGTCACAACCTGACCCGGGGCGATGTCGGTCGGCAGCCCCAGGTCTTGCGCCGCACCCGAGGCGACGCCGTTCTGCACCACGGGCGTAATGGTCAGCGGCGCGCCCGCGGTGGCTTGCAGCGTTAGCCCGTTGCCGTTGGACGAAATCGAAGCCGTTGCCACGTCGTTCAGCACGCCCGCGGCGTCGGTCGAGTAGTTGATGGCGCGCAGGACGTCGCCCACGGTGGCGATGCGGTAGATGTCGCTGCCGCTGAAGGAATTGGAGGCCACGTCGGCCACGATGCCCAAGTCGCGCGCCGCGGTGCCGCTCACGTCTTCGATCTTCAGGTTCGAAGTCGAAGCGCCCGACGAGTCGTTGATCTGCAGGCGGCTGTTGACGGCCGTGGCGGTGACGGCCACGTCGGCGTTGTTGATGGCATCGACCACGCCGCCGATGTCGTGCACGCCGGTGAGATCGACCTCGGCCGATGCACCGCTGCGATCCGTGATCCGAATCGTGCCAAGGTTGACGCCCTGCCCGCCGTTGAGCACCTCCAGCCGCGTGTGGGTGTTCAGGAATCCATCAAGCGCGATGTGAAACGTGCGCGACCCGTCGGAGATATCGAAGTCGCCGCCGGCCACCGCTCGCCGCACGCCGTTGCCGTCGTTGAGCGCCGCAAGCTGCGTGCTGTCGGAGAGATTGATCAGATCGCTTCCGGTGAGTTGCGTGCCGGCCGGACCGGCCGATCCGGCGATGCCCAGGCCCGCGGCCAACGTGCCGCCGCCCAAGTCGACAATCGAAAGCGACGTGGTCGCCTGTGCCGCCGGCGTCTGGTCTTCGATAACGACGTGGTCGCCTGAGACGCGCGCCCGCACGTTGACGGTCGTCTGCTGATTGAAAGCTTCGAGCACGTCGTCGAGCGTGACGGCCGTGGTCAGATCCAGATCGGTAGTCGCGCCGCTGCGATCGGTGACGCGGATGCGTCCGTGGCCCACGCCCGCGCCGCCGTTAAGCGCCGCCAGCGTCGTGCTGCGGTGCAGCGTGCCGTTGCCGACTTCGATCGTCAGCGTGCCGGCGCCGAACGGCGTGCTGCCCGCGTCGGCGAAACCGGCCCCGATGAGCTGATGGTTGGTGACCAGCGAATGCACCTGAAAGGTGTAATTGCCGGCGGTGGCCGTGTCGCCGGCCGTCGCGGTCAGTACGCTGCTGTTGCTGCTGGCGGCACTGAACGTGCGGAAGAAGCTCGGCTGGTCGAAGTTCAGGATCGCGTTCTTCAGCGCCAGCAGGCGCGCCGAGAGATCGGCGTACGCGGTCCGCTCGGCCTGCACGCCGGTGATGCGGTTCTTGACCAGGTTCAGGGGCCGGGCCTCGATCGCGATCAACTGCTCGATAATGCTGGCCGTGGGCAGTCCCGAAATCAATCCGACGCCGCTACTGATGCCGCTCATAAGCGCCTCCTGGGGCGATACTGGAACCCCGACCGCGAAGGAGCGCGGTCAGGGACCCCTGGCGGGCGCGCAGGCAGCCCGCGGGTTCGACTCCCTCTGGATATCGGCCGTTCGGCCGGCATTTCCGAATTCGATTCCCATGTCCGAGTAAGGCACAAGGCCCGCACGGTGCTGGGAATCGTGTTGGACGGCGCGTCAGAAACAAAAAATTGAGCGGTTGGACGTTTGGACGTTTGGACGGAAAAGGCGACATCGATTTCGTCGGCGGTCGTTGCGAAAGTGTGAAACTTTCGAGAGCTTGCGGACCGCGGACCGCCCCGCAAATGGTCGCCAACACGGTTGGAACGTGCGGGGCGCCGGTTTTCGTGATTTTTGTGAAAAGTGTGACACTTTTCGCAAATTTTTCCGTAAGCGCGCATCGGGAGGCCTCCGCCTGGCCGCGTTTCGTCCCGAGCGGCCGTTCGGCACTACACGCGTACCGCAAACCGCACCGGTTGTTCACCTATACAACATGCGCGGCGCGCGCTCGTTGAGGTTGCAGGGAGCGTCCACAAGCGCGGTGGTGCGTTAGCCCCGGAGGGGCGCGGGGTCTGTTACTCAGACGGGCCACGTGCCGATATTCGCCTGGGAGCGCAATCGGTACAGGGGAAATGGTACCATGGTGGCTCTCGCGGAAGGAGAAGGCCATGCTCGCGGAAGGAAAGATCCGAGCGCTGCTGGCGCTGTGCGTGATCGGCTTGAGTAGCGCGCGCTTGCACGCGCAACAAGGGTTCTGCCTGGGCGATGTCAACGGCGATGGGCATCCGCTGTTTGGAAATCCGGAGGTGATGCTCAACCCGTTCGATGACCTGCTGGGCTTCACCAGCACGCTGCCGACCTGGGGGGCGCTCGGGGACCTCGACGGCGACGGCGACTTGGATGCGGTGGCCACCTATGCCCGCGAACATCCCATCGACGCCGAGCAGAGCAGCCTGGTGGTGCTGCTGAATGCCGGCGATGGGGTCTTTCACTCCGACGCGCGCTACGAATGCGGCGACTATCCCGGCTCGGTGGCGATTGGCGATTTGAATGGCGATGGCCTGAATGACCTGGCGGTGACCAATACCTACAGCGGACAAGTCTC